>NZ_JAKTNU010000021.1 GCF_022760955.1 Thermus neutrinimicus | reverse complement strand
CCACGTGGGCGCAGGTCCATCCTAAAGGGGTGGTCCCACGTTTTGACGTGTACTGAGCCCCCCAGGTTAAAGAAGAAGTAGGCGAAGGTGGAGGCGTCGGGCTGGAACCAGTAGACAGGGCCCCCTTCCGCCTGGGAAAGCCTCTTGCTTAAGGCCACGAACTCCTCGAGGGTCGCCGGCACCTTGGCCCCGTGCTTTTTGAGGAGGTCCTTGTTGTAATAGAGGACCTGGATGCTCTTGTTGAAGGGCACCCCGTAGACCACCCCCCCAAAGCGCACGGCGTTCAGGAAGGCCAGGTTCACCCCCTGGAGCCTCACCCCCAAGGACTCAATGGAAAGAAGGGCCTTGGCCTCGAGGTACAAGGCGATGTTGTTCTCGTAGGCCTGGGCCATGGCGGGCACCTTCCCTGCGGCAAAGGCCGCCTTGATCTTGGTGGAAAGGTCCCGGTACCCCCCTTGGGGCACGGGGCGCACGCACCGGCCCTGCTGGGTCTTGTTGAACTCCACCGCCAGGTTCTCCAAAGCGGCCTTGGGCGCCCCGCCGGTGAAGCCGTGCCAGAGCTCCGCCACCACCTTGGCCTTGGCGCACTGCTCCTTGATAACCTCCTCGGGCTTGGCCTGCTGGGCCAAGGCCAGCCCCAAAACCGCCGCCAGCAAAAGCGCTTTGCGCATACCCAAAACCTCCAGGGAGAGTATACTCCCTGCCCTGTCAGGCCAAGGTCAGGCTACTTGAGCCCCGAGCGGGCGATCCCCTGGATGAACTGGCGCTGGGCGAAGAAGTAGCCCAGGATCACGGGAAGGACCACAAAGGTGCTGGCCGCCATCAAGGCGCCATAGTCCGACCCCGCCTCGGAAACAAAGGCCTGCAAGCCCAGCTGCACCGTACGCATCTCCGGGCTTTGGGTGACGATAAGGGGCCAAAGGAGGGCGTTATAGGCCCCCAGGAAGGTGAAGATGCCATAGGACACCAGGCCAGGGAGGCTTAAGGGCAAGGCGATGCGGAAAAGCTGGGTCAGGTACCCCGCCCCGTCGATCCGGGCGGCATCAAAAAGATCCTGGGGCAAGGAAAGGTAGAACTGCCGGAGGAGGAAGATGCCAAACACCGAGGCCAGCCAGGGCACGATAAGGGCATAGTAGGTGTCCAGCCAGCCCAGCCTGGCCAGAAGCACGTAGTTGGGGATGAGGAGCACCTCCCCCGGCACCATCATGGTGGCTAGGATCAGGACGAACACCGCCTCCTTGCCAGGAAAGGGAATGCGGGCCAAGGCAAAAGCCGCCAGGGCTGCCAGGAAAAGCCCCACCGCCACCTGGGTCAAAGCGGTGAAGAAGCTATTGAAGAAGTAGCGCCCCCAGGGGGCAGCGTGCCAGGCCTCGAGGTAGTTGTGGAAAAGATAGCCCAAGGCCCCGGGCACCGCGTTCACCCACTCCAGCCGCCAGTGCTCCCCTTGGGAACGGATAGCATCGGGCGGCAAGGGAGCCTGCAGAGGAACCTCCTTAGGCCAGAGAACCACCAGGGGCAAAGAGGGAAAGGCTTCCTCCGTGGTGTTGGTCAGCCGTACCCGCCAAGCCCCTTCCCGGTAAACCACCTCCACCCGGGTGCCCTCCGCCCGGGGGTCAAAGAAGGCCCCGGGGGTGCGGGGAATCAGGGCCCTGGGCGGAGGCCCCTCCTTCCCAGGAAAAACCAGCTCCACGCTTCTTCCAGGCGCCAATCCCCCCCAAAGGGGGCTATCCCCCAGCCGGGCCGCCTTAAGCCAGTTGCTGGGCTTCATGCGCTCCGGAACCCAGATGGGCTTGGCCTGCAAGGCCTCCTGGGGGCTTTTTAGGCTGGTGGCCAGCATCCAGTAGAAGGGGAAGGCCATGATGAGCCCCCCAAGGAGGAGGAGCAGGTGGACGAAGAGGGCACCGGGCCTAAATCTCATAGTTCACCCGCCTCTCCAAAACCCGCCTTTGGATCAGGGTGAGGACCAGGATCAGGAGAAAGGTTACCATGGCGATGGCGCTGGCGTAGGAGAAATCCGAGTCGCGGAAACCCTTGTTGTAGAGGTAAAAAGCCAGGGTAAGGGTGTCCTGCAACACCCCGCCCGTGGGAGTAAGCACGTAAACCTGGGTGAAGACCTGGAAGGCCCCGATAAGCCCCAGGGTAAAGAGGAAGAAGGTGGTGGGGGATAGGAGAGGCCAGGTGATGAGCCGATGCTTCTGCCAAAAGCTGGCCCCATCCAGCTCCGCCGCCTCGTAGTACTCCTTGGGGATGGCCTGAAGCCCCGCCAAAAGAACCACCACCTGGTATCCCAGAAAGTGCCACACGCTCATGGCCATAATGGCTACAAAGGCCAGGCTCGGCCCTGCCCAAAAACCCTGGGGCCGGACCCCCAGGGGCTCGAGGAGGAGGGCAAAGACGCCCTTGGGCGTGTTCAGCCAGTCCAGGCCCGGGGTGCCAAGAAGCCAGTTGAGAAAACCGAACTCCGGGTGGTAGATCCAACGCCACACCGCCGCTGCCGCGGTGAGGGCGGTGATGTACGGCAGAAAGTAGAGGGTGCGGTAGAACCCCAAAAAGGCCACCTGGGTGTTGAGGAGGATGGCCACCCCTGTAGCCAGGAAAAGGCCCACCGGCACGGTAAACAGCACGTACCAGAGGGTGTTCCCCAAGGCCTTCCAGAAAAGAGGGTCATGGAGGAGGATACGGTAGTTCTCCAATCCGGCAAAGGCCGCGGGGCGCAAGAAGTTCACCCGTTCAAAGAGGCTTAGGTAAAAGGCGTAAAAGGTGGGAAAGACATGCCAGACCAAAAGGAGGGCCAAGGCCGGCCAGACCAAGGCCCAGCCGTAGAGGGCCGCCTGCTCCTTCTCCCTTAGAGCCCGGCCAAACAAAAGGGCGTAGAGGAGGGGAACCAAAAAGGCCATGGGCGGGAACCAGTACGCCGAAAGCCCAAGCCCCAAAAGGGCATGCCTCCCACCAAAACGAAGCCCCCAAAGCACCAAAAGGGCGTAAAGCCCAAGCCCCGCCCCCACCCAGGCCCCTGGGAGAAAGCCGAGCCGGGAAGCGTACCCACCCAGGGCCAGGAGCGCCCCCAAGGAGAGGAGGAGATGGAGGGGAAAGGTCCGCATCCCGTGCCGGAGTATATAGGATGGAGGGGTGTGGACCCTCACCTTGGACACCGCCACCCCCTACCTTTCCTTGGGTGTATTCCACGGGGATAGGGGGCTGGGCCGGGTGGTGCGGCTGGGCCGCAAGCACGAGGAAGCGCTATTTGCCCTGTTGGATGAGCTTTTGGTCGAGGTGGGCATTGAGCGGGAGGAGATCGGGGCCTTGGTCCTAGGGGAGGGCCCCGGCTCCTATACGGGCCTGCGCATCGCCTTGGCAGCCGGCTTGGGCATCGCCTTAGCCCACGGAGCCAAGGTATTTGGTGCAAGCTCCCTCCTTGCCGCCTGCTGGCCCTTCTTGGAGGAGGGAGGGCCTCCCCTGACTGCCCTGTTCACCACCAGAAACGGGCTCTACTATGGGGCCACCTACGCCAGGCGGGAGGGGAAACCTCTTACCCTAAAGCCCCCCAAGAAGCTAACGGCCTCGGAGCTTCCTCAGGAAGGCCTTCTCCTGGACGCGCCCCCAGATCCCAGGGCCCTTTACGAGCTTCTGCCCTTTGCCCGGGAGGGGGTGGAGCCCTTGTACCTCTAAGGCGCCCCTCTTAGTCCGCCGCCACTCCTGGCAACCGGGGCAGGCGGTACTGGTAGCTGGGAAGGGGTTCCCGGAAGGAGGCACCCCTCAGCCTTTCCGCCATCAGCACCAGGTTCTCCCCGGCAATGCGGGCATCCTCCATGAGCTCGGTATTCTCCTTAAGGCTTATGGCTCCCCGGCGATGGGCGTACACCAAACCCAGAGGCGCCAGGACAAACCCCATATAGGAAAGGGGTAGAAGCATTTGCGAAAGCGCTTGGCTCGCCCCCTCCTCCTCCGCCACCGCCAAAAGGGCCATGGGTTTGCCCAGGTTCAAAAGGCCCTGGTTTTCCATGGAGGTCATGCGCTCCAAAAGGGCCTTCATCCGGGCGGAAAGGCTAAACCAGTAGACGGGGGTGGCGAAAACCACCGCGTCCGCCTGGAGGAGCTTGTCCGCTACCTTGCCGAACCCATCCCAGGGTCCTTGCACGCAGGTGTCGGGACCGCAGGAAGCGGGGTCTTGGGAGTAGTTCCCCGCACAGAAGGGGAAGGGGTACCGCACCAGGTCCAGGCGCTCGGTGGTGGCTCCCTGGCGCCTGGCAGCTTCCAGAACCTCATCCAACAACTCCGCCGTAAACCCGTCCGTCCGTGCCGATGCGTTGACGCCGAGCACGCGTAGGCTCATAAATATCACCCAGGCACTAAACCTCTTTTAGTTTAGCATGCGCAGACTAAGGCCGCCAAGGCCCGGCCACAAACTCCCCCATGCCCCGGGCCCGGACGGGGTAGCCCATGAGGACCCCTTCCCCGGCCACCGGCCCCTCCCAATAGGCCACCCGGGTGGTGCGGGAAAGGATCTCCCCCTCCTGGAAGAGGGGGCGCACCTCGAGGTCCAACCCCGCCCCCTGGAGCCGCCAAGCCAGGGTATACGTGCGGCCCGAGGGGCTTTGCCAGCGATCCAGGGGAAAGAGGCGGAGCTCCATCCCCTCCGCCCTTCCCAAGGGATCCACCCGGCTCCCCAGAACCTGAACCACCCGCCCCTCGAGGTCCTTCACCTGGTAGGCCATGAGCTCTGAGCCGTCGGAAAGGTGGAGGCTGATCCAGTCCCAGGTGGCGCTCACCCCAGAAAACTGCTCCCCCCACTGGTGGTCCATCCAGGCTTCTCCCCGGGCCTCCTCGCCCCGGATCCGCCCCCAGGCCTCCACCCGGGTGTAGGACTGGTAATAAAGCCGCCCCGTTTCCGCCGTACCGGAATAGCCCGGAGGGTGGACCACCGGGGGCTTCAGGGGCTGGAGGCGGAGGTCCACCGGGCCCGCCAGGAGGCGGAAGGCCCCCTCCTCCCGGTAAAACCGCCAGCCGGAAACCTCCAGGTAAGGGCCCGGCGCCGCCCGGCCACGGGGTGCGAGGAGGTCCTGGTCGGAAACCTCCAGAAATACCCTCTCCCCAGTGCGCAGGTGGGTGAGGGCCAGGTGGGCGGCGTGAAAGGCGCCGAAGAGGCTTCCCGGCAAGCCCAAAATCCGGAAGCCGGGGGGAGCGTAGGCCTTAAAGAAGGCGAAGTGGAAGGCGTAAGGCTCCACCCAACCGGAGGCGTACCACCACTCCAGCTGGGCCGGCTTGGGGTCCCAGTCCTGGGAATCGGGAAGCCTTTGGGGGTTTACCCCCATGAGGGCGGGGGCACAGGCCGCAAGCAGGAGGGTCAAGGGCCAAAGCCAGCGCATAACCCCAATCTAACCAACCCAAATCCTCCACCCAGTGTAGGCTATTTCCCAAATGGTAGATTGGGGACATAGAAGGCATATGACCGACACCCACGCCCACTTGGATTTCCTGGAAGAGGCCGAGCTGGAAGAGGCCCAAGCCCACTTTTCGGAGCTTAAGGCCATCCTCACCTTAGGGGTGGACCCAAGCCGCTGGGAGAGGACCCTGGCCCTGGCCCAGGGGAACGTGTATGCCGCGGTAGGCCTCCACCCCACCTCGGCCCACCTGCTCTCCCCCGAGGTGGAGGAAGCCCTAAAACACCACGCCCGCCACCCCCGGGTGCGGGCCATTGGGGAAAGCGGCCTGGACTACCACTGGACCCCCGAGACCCGGCCTGCCCAGCTCCGGGCCCTGGAGTTCCAAGCCGGCCTGGCCGAGGCATTGGGGCTACCCCTAGTCCTCCACGTGCGCAGCAAGGATGGCAAGGCGGAAGAGGACCTGGCGGCCTGGCTCCTGGCTCACCGCCCCAAGAGGGTGGTCCTCCACGCCTTCGCCGGGCATCCGGCCCTCGAGGCGGCAGGCCTCCGCCTGGAGGCCTACTTCAGCTTTGCTGGCCCCCTCACCTACCGGAAAAACCAGGCCCTCCGGGAGGCTGCTAGGCGCCTTCCCCTGGACAAGCTCCTGGTGGAGACCGACGCCCCCTTCCTGCCCCCAGAACCCCACCGGGGAAAGCGCAACCTGCCCCACCTCGTGCGCCACACCTTGGCCAAGCTGGCGGAAGTGCGGGGAATGGCCCTGGAGGAAATGGAGTCCATCACCGACCAAAACGCGGAAACCTGCTTCCGCTGGACGTAGGTCCACCCTTCGCTTACGGGTTTCCTGACCCCTACCTGATGCCCCTGGGGCAGAATGAAAGGGGGTATGAGAAAGCTCCTTTTCTCCATCGCCTTCCTCCTCCTAACCGCCCTGGCTGCCCCTAGGCTTGTGGTGGAGCCAGAGGATGGCCTCAAGCCCCTGCTGGACCTCATCGCCTCCGCCCAGGAGGAGATCCTGGTGAAGATGTACCTTTGGACCCCAAGCCGCTTGGACGTGGTGGAAGCCTTGGGGGAGGCCGTGGCCCGGGGGGTTAAGGTAAAGGTCATATTGGAGCGGGAACCCTCCGGGGGGCGGGTGGATCTCACCGTTTTCCAGGCCATGAAGGAACGGGGGGTCGAGGTCAAGCTCACCACCCCCTTCCGCTTCGTCTTCGTCCACGAAAAAAGCCTGGTGGTGGACCGCAAGCTGGCCTGGGTGGGCACCATGAACCTTACGGGAAGCTCCTTCACCGCCAACCGGGAGTACGCCCTCATCCTGGACGACCCCAAACAGGTAGCGGAGGTGGCCAAGGTCTTTGATGCGGACTGGGAGGGCAAACGGCTGGACCTTTCCCAGGCCCTTCTCGTCTGGGCGCCAAGCCGAACCCTGGGCGGGGTAAAGGAGGGCAACGCCCGGGAAACCCTCCTTGGCCTCATCCGAGGGGCCAAAAGGGAAATCCTCTTGGAGCATCAGGCCATGGCCGATCCCGAGGTGGTGGCTCCCCTTAAGGAGGCCCTGGCCAAAGGGGTCCGGGTCCGCCTGGTGGGAAGCCCACGGGAGCCTGGGGACACCTACTTCCTGGCGGGAGCGGAGGAGCTCAGGCAGGCCGGGGCGGAGCTCCGCTTCCTGCCCGACCCTTACGTGCACGCCAAAGCCCTGGTGGTGGACGGGGAGGTGGCCCTGGTGGGGAGCCTAAACCTGAGCGCCAACTCCCTGAACGCCAACCGGGAGCTTTCCGTGCGCTTCACCCGCCAGGAGGCTCCCGAGGCCTTCGCCAGGCTCCTTTCCGTAATGGAAAGGGACTTCCAGGCAGGCCTTAGCGAAAACCCCTTTGCCCTACCCCCCCTGGAAGGGGTCATTCCCTGGCAGGAAGCCCCCAGGTATTTTGGCCGGATCGCCACGGTGGAGGGCGTTATCCAGCAGGTGGAGGATAGGGGCACCGTGGCCTTCCTCCGGTTTGGCCCGGGGGAAAGCGACCTAAGGCTGGTGGTCTTCCCGAGGAGCTACGCCCTGTTCCGGCAACCCTTCCCCCATAGCTACCTGGGCAAGAAGGTGCGGGCCAGGGGGCGCATCGTGCTCTATGCCGGCTACTACGAGATCGTCCTGGAGGACCCCTCGGCCCTCGAGGTGCTGGATGGAAGCCCTTAGGGCCCTGGGTTACGAGGTAAGCCCCATAGAAGGGGGCCTCTACGGGGAAAAGCGCCAAGGGGGCGTGGTCTACCAGGTTTTCTACTCCCAGGCGGGGGACGTGCGCCTAAGGCGCCTCCGCTTCCTGAAGGAGGAGGCCAAGCCCCTAACCCTGGCCGGGGTGGAGGGGGAGTGGGCGGCCCGGTACCAGGTGGAGGAAAATTTTTTCGCCGTGGCGCCCCCTGAGGACCTTCCCCACCTGGTCCTAGCCTTTGAGCGCCTTGACCTAGGGGGAGAAACCCCCTAAACTCAGGGGCAATATGCGTCTGCCCCAGGGTAATGACGCCTAGACGGGGGGCAAGGCCATCCGGCCCCCCCGGTCCCCCATGGCCGGGGGGGCCAAACCTTAAGGGGAGGGAGCATGCGGGTTCTGGTAAGGGACTTAAGGAAGCATGTGGGCGAAGAGGTGGAGCTATGGGGCTTTCTCCACTGGCGGCGGGACCTGGGCAAGGTGCAGTTCCTTCTGCTTAGGGACCGAAGCGGGATCGTGCAGGTGGTGACCGGAGGGCAGAAACTCCCCTTGCCAGAGAGCAGCCTGCGGGTAAGGGGCCAGGTGGTGGAAAACCCCAAGGCCCCGGGGGGCCTCGAGGTGCAGGCAAGGGAAATGGAGATCCTCTCCCCTGCCCTGGAACCCACCCCGGTGGAGATTCCCAAGGAGGAGTGGCGGGCAAGCCCCGACACCCTTCTGGAATACCGCTACGTCACCCTAAGGGGGGAGAAGGCCCGGGCCCCCCTTAAGGTGCAAGCCGCCTTGGTGCGGGGCTTTAGGCGGTACCTGGACCGGCAGGACTTCACGGAGATCTTCACCCCCAAGGTGGTGCGGGCCGGGGCCGAGGGAGGCTCGGGGCTTTTCGGGGTGGACTACTTTGAGTACCGGGCCTACCTGGCCCAGTCCCCCCAGCTTTACAAGCAGATCATGGTGGGGGTGTTTGAGAGGGTCTACGAGGTGGCCCCGGTCTGGCGCATGGAAGAGCACAACACCAGCCGCCACCTCAACGAGTACCTCTCCTTGGACGTGGAGATGGGCTTCATCCGAGGGGAGGAGGACCTCATGCGGCTTGAGGAGGAGCTCCTCCAGGAGATGCTGGAGGAAGCCCTTTCCAGCGCCGGAAACGAGATCCGCCTCCTGGGCGCCGAGTGGCCCTCCTTCCCCAAGGAAATCCCCCGCCTGACCCACGCCGGGGCCCGGAGGATCTTAAGGGAAGAGTTGGGCTACCCCGTGGGCCATGACCTCTCCGAGGAGGCGGAGCGCCTTCTCGGCCAGTACGCCAAGGAGCGCTGGGGCTCGGACTGGCTCTTTGTCACCCATTATCCCCGAAGCCTCAGGCCCTTCTACACCTACCCCGAGGAAAGCGGCACCACCAGGAGCTTTGACCTTCTCTTCCGGGGCCTGGAGATCACCTCAGGGGGCCAGAGGATCCACCTTTACCAGGACCTGGTGGAAAGCCTGAAGGCCAAGGGCATGGACCTGGAGGGCTTCCAGGGCTACCTGGAGGTCTTCAAGTTCGGGATGCCCCCCCACGGGGGTTTCGCCATCGGGGCGGAAAGGCTCACGCAAAAGCTTCTCGGCCTTCCCAACGTGCGCTACGCCCGGGCCTTCCCCCGGGACCGGCACCGCCTTACCCCCTGAGGCCACCCCGCCCTGGCCTTGCCAGGGCGGGGCCCGGGAGGCAGGTGGCGCTTAGAAGCGGTCCAATAGGATAGCCCGCTTGACCTCCTCGATGAGCTGGGTCACGGGGATCTCCCGGGGGCAGGCCTCGGTGCAGTTGTAGGCGGTGCGGCAACGCCAAACCCCGCTTCCCGAGCCCAGGGCCTTGAAGCGTTCCCTTTTTCCCCGGTCGCGGGAATCGAAGATGAAGCGGTGGGCCTGAACGATGGCGGCAGGGCCCAGATAAGCCCCGTTCACCCAGAAGACAGGGCAGCTGGTGGTGCAGCTGGCGCAGAGGATGCACTTGGTGCCGTGGTCAAACCGCTCCCGTTCCTCAGGGCTTTGCAGGCGCTCCCGGGCCGGGGGAGGCTCGTCGTTGATAAGGTAGGGCTTTACCGCCCGGTAGGCGGCGAAGAAGGGCTCCATGTCCACGATGAGGTCCTTCTCCACCGGCAGGCCCCGTATGGGCTCCACGGTGATCACGTTTCCCAGGTCCTTCACCAGGGTCTTGCAGGCCAAGCGGTTTCTGCCGTTGATGAGCATGGCGTCGGAGCCGCAGATGCCATGCCCGCAGCTCTTGCGGAAGGCCAGGGTGCCGTCTTGATCCCACTTCACCTTGTGCAGGAGGTCCAGGACCCGGTCCCAAGGCTCAGCCTCCACCTTGTAGGTTTGCCAGGTGGGCCTCTCATGCTTGGCCGGGTCAAAGCGAAGGATCCTCAGGGTTACCTGCATGGCGCCTCCTAGTAGGTGCGGGCCTTGGGCTCAAAGCGGCCCAGGACCACGGGCTTATAGCGGAAGGCCACCTTGCCGTCGGCCACCTTGTAGGCCAGGGTGTGCTTGAGCCAGTTTTGGTCGTCCCGCTCGGGGTAGTCCTCCCGGGCATGGGCCCCGCGGGACTCGGTGCGGTTCAAAGCGGAGTGCACCAAGGCCTCGGAGACCTCGAGGAGATACCCAAGCTCCAAGGCCTCCACCAGCTCGGTGTTGTAGGCATCCCCCTTGTCGTCGATGGAGATGAGCCGGTAGCGGTCCATGAGCTCCTTCAGGATCTCCACCTGCTTGGCCAAAAGCTCCCCGGTGCGGAAGACGGAGGCGTGGTCCATCATGGTCTGCTGGAGCTCGGCCCGGAGCGCCGCCACCTTCTCCTTTCCCGTGGAGTTCTTGATGCGCTCAATGCGCTCGCGGCTTTCGCCCAGGTGCTCCTCGGTGAGCTCATGGTAGTCGGCATCCTTGGCGAAGCGGGCCGCATGGATCCCCGCGCGCCGGCCGAAGACCACCAGATCCCCCAAGGAGTTGGTCCCCAGACGGTTGGCCCCGTGCAGGCTCACGCAAGCCGCCTCCCCGGCGGCGTAAAGCCCAGGCACCACGGTGCCCTTCTCGTCCTTGATGACCTGGCCCCAGAGGGTGGTGGGAATCCCCCCCATGGCGTAGTGGGCCGTGGGCATCACCGGCACCGGCTCCTTCAAGGGGTCCACCCCCAGGTAGATGCGGCTGAACTCGGTGATGTCGGGAAGCTTCTTCTCGATCACCTCGGGTGGCAGGTGGGTGAGGTCCAGGAGCACGTGGTCCTTCTTGGGACCCACCCCCCGGCCCTCCCGCACCTCCAAGTACATGGCCCGGGAGACCATGTCCCTGGGAGCCAGGTCCTTGATGGTGGGGGCGTAGCGCTCCATGAAGCGTTCTCCCAGGGCGTTCCTCAGGATGCCTCCCTCCCCCCTGGCCCCCTCGGTGAGGAGGATGCCCAAGGGGTAAAGCCCCGTGGGGTGGAACTGGTAGAACTCCATGTCCTCGAGGGGAAGCCCCTTGCGGTAGAGGATGGCCTGCAGGTCCCCGGTAAGGGTGTAGGCGTTGGAGGTCACCTTGTAGATGCGGCCAAAGCCCCCCGAGGCGATGACGATGGCCTTGGCCTGGAAGAGGTGGAGCTCCCCCGTGGCCAGCTCGTAGGCCACCAGCCCCTTGGCCACCCCGTCCTCAATGAGGACATCGGTCACGTGGAACTCGTTGTAGAAGGTGATGTTGTGCTTCACGCACTGCTGGTAGAGGGTCTGGAGGATCATGTGCCCGGTGCGGTCGGCAGCATGGGCCGCCCGGTGCACCGGGGCCTTGCCCCAGTCCTTGGTGTGGCCGCCGAAACGGCGCTGGGCGATCTTGCCATTGGGTAGCCGGTCAAAGGGAAGGCCCATGTGCTCCAGCTCCAAAACGGCCTCGATCACCTCCTTGGCAAAGACCTCGGCGGCGTCTTGGTCGGTGAGGTAGTCCCCTCCCTTCACCGTGTCGAACATGTGCCATTCCCAGTGGTCCTCCTCCACGTTGCCCAGGGCCGCCCCTATCCCTCCCTGGGCCGCCCCCGTGTGGCTCCGGGTGGGGTAGAGCTTGGTGACCACCGCCACGTCCGCACCTTCCCTGGCCGCATAGAGGGCCGTAGCCAGGCCTGCCCCCCCTGCGCCCACCACGATGACCTCGTGTCTGTGCGCCATACTAGTTCACCCCGAAATCGTGATTGAAAAGGGAAAGGCTTCCCAGGAAGAAAAGAAAGGCGATGAGGCTGTAGAGCACCACCTTGGTCCAGAAGCGCCTGGCCGGGTTGCGAATCCAGTCGTCCAGCACATACCTAAGCCCGTTGGCCCCGTGCAGGAGGCCCAAGGCCAGGATCAAGAGGTCGTAGATCTTCCAGGTGGTCTGGGAAAGTCTCTTGGCCACGTAGTCGTAGTTAATGCTGTTGAGGTCGGTCATCACGGCGTTCATCCACATGTGGCCGATGAGCAGGAAAACCAACACCACCCCGGAGATGCGCATGAAGACCCACCAGTAAAGCTCCAGGTTGGTGCTGGCCTCGAGGCGGGCTTCCTCATAGCGCTTGGACTTAATCGCCATGGCCACCCCCAAGAATCCCGCCCCCGATCTTCACCAAGAAGGGGAGGTAGAAGATCACGAAAAGAACCCAGACCCCGTACCAGAGCTGGCGCTGGTAGCGCACCCCCCAGGCGGTAAAGTCCATGAGGATGATCCTGAGCCCGTTAAACCCGTGGTACAGCACCCCAGCCACGAGAAGGAGAAGCCCTACCTGGAAAACCGGCTGGTGGTAGAACCCCATGAGGGCGTTGGACACCTCCGGGCCCCACATGGCGCTAGCGATGTTGGCCACGTGAAGCATGAGGAAGACCAGGATGCCCAGGCCCGAGATCCGGTGCAGGTAAAACGCCCACTGCCCTTCTCTTCCCCTGTACATGGCACCTCCTTACCGGCCGACATCATACCACTTTCCTTAAGGAGAGTGTGGGGCAGGGCTTATCTTACCCGCCGTATACCCCCGCCCCCTATCTTCTTGGCTAGGGCAAGGGCCTTTTGCCCTTTCCCCCACCAGACGTGCCGGGGGCCAACCCCCCTGGGGGGGACGAAGGGGTTTTCCCGCCCGGGAACGAGGTATTGACAGGGGGGGGAGGGGGGGGCATAATGGGGGGCGTGCCGCGGGGGGATACCCCGGGGGGCACGGGAAGGAGGTGGCCAGGATGGAACTCTTTGGATTCGGACCACATCTGATGCTGGACGGCTACGACGCTAACCCCGAGAAGCTCCGGGACGCCGAGCTGGTGCGCCGCGTCCTGGACGAGCTCCCCGAGGAGATGGAGATGACCAAGGTGCTTCCCCCCTTCGTCTACAGCTACGGGCCCCAGGGGGAGGACGGGGTGACCGGGGTGGTGATCATCGCCGAAAGCCACATCGCCATCCACACCTTCCCCAAAAAGCGCTTCCTCTCCATCGACATCTTCTCCTGCAAGGCCTTTGACATGGCCCAGGTGCTCAGGAAGCTCACCGCGGTCTTTGAGATCGGCCGCTACGAGACCTACATGATCAACCGGGGCAAGGAGTTCCCCAAGGACCCCGAGCTGGCCCGGAAGATCGTCCTGGGGGAGCGGGAGTACCTCGAGGCCCGGGTGGGCTAGGAAAAGCGCCCCCCTTTCCCGGGCTTGCCCCGGGGTTTTCATTTTGGGCTCATCCTTCCTCTCTAGCTTATAGGAGGAGGCTTAGCTATGGTGCGCAAGCTGCTCACCCTCACCCTGGTTCTTCTAGGTTTCAGCGTGGCCATAGCCCAGGGCTTTCGCGGTCTTTCCCTGGGCACCCCCTACCCGGAGATCGGGGTGCAACCCGGGGAGAGCGTGAACCTAACCCTCACCCTCAAAAACCACGGCCTTCCCCCCGGGGTGGTGCGGGTCCAGGTGGCCGAGGCCCCGCAAGGGTGGCAGGCAAGCCTCATTGGCGGGGGCCGCCTGGTGCGGGCGGTCTACCTGGCCCCCGACGGGGAAACCACCCTCACCCTCCGCCTCCAACCCCCCAAGGAGGTAAAGCCCGGCACCTACCGCTTCCTTGTGCGGGCCGAGGGGCTTGGCCACACCGCTAGCCTTCCCATCGGCTTGGTGGTGGGAGAGGGCCTACCCCAAAGGCTTAGCCTCGAGGCGGAGCTCCCCATCCTCAAGGGTCCCCCCACCAGCTCCTTCCGCTACCGGGTGACCCTGAAAAACGAGTCCGACCGCGACCTTCTGGTTTCCCTGGAGTACGAGGCCCCCAAGGGCTGGCAGGTGACCTTTACCCCCGCCTTCTCCAGCCAACAGGTGACCAGCCTGCCCATCAAGGCTGGGGAGAGCAGGGACCTGGACGCGGAGGTTTCCCTGCCCAAGGACACCAAGGCGGACACCTACGGCCTCACCCTGAGGGCCGTGGCCGGGGAGGCCAAGGCGGAGCTGGGGCTTACCCTCGAGGTCACGGGCCGGCCCGAGGTGCGCTTCACCACCAAGGAGGGACGGCTTTCCGGACAGGTGGTGGCGGGGCGGGAAAACGCGGTGAAGCTCCTGGTGAAAAACGAGGGGAGCGCCCCGGCTAAAAACCTGTCCTTTAGCGCCATGGAGCCCTCGGGATGGGAGGTGAAGTTTGAGCCGGATAAGCTGGACGCCCTGGACCCCGGCCAGGAGCAGGAGGTGACCGCCCGCATCAAGCCCTCCCCCAAGGCGGTGACGGGGGACTACATGGTAACCCTTAGCCTCTCCGGGTCCGATGGCCTTTCCGAGAGCCTGGATTACCGGGCCACCGTGGTGCGCTCCAGCCTCTGGGGCCTGGTGGGGGTGGGCATCATGGCCATCGCCCTCCTGGTCCTGGGCTTCGCCGTGAACCGCTTCGGCCGGAGGTAGCATGGCGGTCATCGAAACCCATGGCCTCACCAAGCGCTACGGCCGGGTGGTGGCCGTGGAGAACCTGAACCTGGAGGTTAAGGAAGGGGAGGTCTTCGGCCTTCTCGGGCCCAACGGCTCGGGGAAGACCACCACCATCCTCATGCTCCTGGGCCTCACCGAGCCCACCCGGGGCGAGGCCCGGGTTCTGGGCCTGGATCCCATGCGGGAACCCCTGAAGGTGAAAAGCCGGGTGGGCTACCTCCCCGACCAGGTGGGGTTTTATGGGGAGCTCACCGCCTGGGAGAACCTGCGCTACACCACCCGGCTTTTGGGCCTTCCCGAGGCCGAGGCCAAGGCCCGCATCGAGGAGGTGCTCAGGCGCATGGGCCTATGGGAGGTGCGGGAGCGGCGGGTTTCCGCCTTCAGCCGGGGAATGCGGCAGCGGCTTGGGCTTGCGGAGGTGCTCCTAAAAAGGCCCAAGGTGGCCATCCTGGACGAACCCACCCTGGGCCTGGACCCCGAGGCCGCCCGGGAGTTTCTGGAGCTCATCAAGGGCCTGAAGGCGGAAGGGATCACCATCCTCCTCTCCAGCCACCTCCTGCACCAGGTGCAGGAGGTCTGCGACCGGGTGGGGCTTTTCCATAAGGGGCATCTCGCCCTCTTGGGCACCGTGGAGGAGCTGGCGCAGAGGGTCTTGGGGGGTGGGTACGAGATCCTGGTGGAGGCCAGCCCGGGCCTCGAGGAGGCCTTCCGCCGCCTGGAAGGCGTGGCCCGGGTGACGGCGGAAGGGGGCCGGTACCGGGTCCTCTCCAGCCGGGACCTCCGGCCGGAGCTGGCACGGGTAGCCGTGGAACAAGGCCAGCTTCTAAGCCTCTCCCTCCGCCGCCCCAGCCTGGACGAGGTCTACGCCCACTACTTCAAGGAGGTGGTCCATGCGGCGTGAAGGCTCCCCCTGGACCGGGCTCTGGGCGGTTTTCTTCAAGGAGATGGCCGACCACCTCACGGGCCTGCGGATGCGCATTCTGGAGGGATTGATCCTCCTTTCTGCCCTGGCCGCCGTGTACACCGGCACCCAAACCCTGCGCCAGACCGTGGGGGAGGACCCCTACCTCTACCTGAAGCTCCTCACCACCGCCCAGGACCCCCTGCCCTCCTTCGTGGGCTTCCTCTCCTTCTTCGTGCCCCTGGCGGCCATCGCCTTAGCCTTCGATGCGGTGAATGGGGAGTACGCCAGGGGCACGCTTTCCCGCATCCTCTCCCAGCCCATCTACCGGGACGCCCTCCTCTTCGGCAAGTTCCTGGCGGGGCTCGGCACCCTGGCCGTACTCCTCACCGCCCTTTTTCTCCTGGTGGTGGGCCTGGGCCTCTTCACCCTGGGGGTGCCCCCCGGAGGTGAGGAGATGGCCCGGGCCTTCCTCTTCCTCTTGGCCACCTTGGCCTATGCGGGCTTTTGGTTGGCCTTGGGGCTCCTCTTCTCCGTCCTCTTTCGCCAGCCGGCCACCGCCGCCTTGGCGGCCATCGGGGTCTGGCTCTTCTTCGCCGTCTTCTTCCCCATCCTCACCGACCTGGCGGCAAACGCCCTCCTTCTCCAGGCCGATCCCTTTGACCCGGAAAGCCAGCTCAGGCAGGCGAGCCTGGCCCTTTGGATCTCCCGCCTCTCCCCCAACACCCTCTACGCGGAAACCCTCACCGCCGTCCTCAACCCGGCGGTGCGCTCCTTAGGCCCCATCCTCATCACCCAGCTGGAGGGAGCCGTGCTGGGGACCCCCCTTCCCCTCTCCCAAAGCCTCCTCCTGATCTGGCCTCAGCTCACCGGGCTCATGGCCTCCGTGATCCTCCTCTTTACCCTGGCCTACGTGGCCTTCCAGCGGCAGGAGGTTCGCGCCTAGGAAACCCCGCTGGGGCCCAACCACCCCAGCGGGGAACCCAGGCGCCCTACTCCTCCAGCCACTCGGTGGCGTAGGCGTTGGTCTTGGGGATCACGCAGAGGAACTCCACGGGTTCATCCCCCTCGTTCACATAGGCATGGGGGGTGTCCGGGGGGATGTAGACCGCCTGACCGGCCACCACCTCCCTCACCTCGTCGCCCAGTTGGACCTTCATGCGCCCGGAGAGCACGTACTGCTCGTGCTCGATGCTGGGATGCTTGTGCCTGGGGATCCTCCCTCCCGGAAGGATGGTGAACTTGCGGGTGATGAAGTGGGGAGCTCCATCCTCAGGGCCGATCAGCACCTGGATAAAGGCCTTCTCCCCCCGCTCCACGGGACGGGCCTCCACGCTAGCCCCATGCTTGACCACGGGCTTCATGGGGACCATTGTAGCAAAAGGCCCTCCACTTCCTCATCGGTGACCTCGCCGAAGTCCATGAAGTAGGCCCCCACGGCGGCGAAATCCCGGGGAGCGGAGAGCGCCACCACCTCGGCTTGCTCCTTCAGCCTCTCCACCGCATCGGGGCTGGCCACGGGCACCGCCACCACCGCCCGCCTTGGCTTTTCCGAAAGCACCACGGCCAAGGCCGCCTCCATGGTGGAACCGGTGGCGATGCCATCGTCCACCAACACCACATCCCGGCCCGAAAGGGGCACCTTGGGCCGCACCTTGCGGTAGCGCTCAGCCCGCTTGCGGATCACGTCCTTTTGCCGGGCCGCTTCCCGCTCCAGGTAGCTTTGGTCCGCGTACTGGAGGGCATAGGGTTTTAAGACCATGCCCCCCTTTTCCCCCACCGCCCCCAGGGCAAACTCCGGGTTTCCCGGAGCCCCCACCTTGCGCACCAGGACCACATCCAGCTCCCCCCCCAGGCCCCTCGCCACCTCATCCGCCACCACCACCCCGCCTCGAGGGATGCCCAAAACCACGGGGCGTTCTAGACCCAAGGGCCTCAGGGCTTCCACCAAAAGAGCCCCAGCGTGCCTGCGGTCGCGGAAGCGCATAGGAAACCTCCCCATTCATGCTACACCGGCCCATGGTCTTGAACGCGGTATAAAGTTTTTGGTAACCTGGGCCCGAAGGAGGTCAGCATGGACCACGTAGGCTCCAAACCCTGGCTTGCCCACTACGATCCTGGGGTTCCCCAGGAGGTGGAGGTCCCCCCCATCCCCTTGGGGCGCTTCCTGGAGGATAGCGCAAGCCGTTACCCCCAGCATGTGGCCCTGGATTTCCTGGGCAAAACCCTTACCTATGCGGAGCTATGGGAGAAATCCCGACGCTTCGCCGAGGGGCTTAAGGCCCTGGGGGTGAAGCCCGGGGACCGGGTGGCCCTCATGCTCCCCAACACCCCCCAGTTCGTCATCGCCTTCTACGGCACCCTCTTGGCGGGGGGCGTGGGGGTCAACGTGAACCCCCTGTACACCCCCAGGGAGCTAAGGCATCAGCTCCAGGACTCGGGGGCGGAAACCCTGGTGATCCTGGACCACCTCCTGCCCCGATTCCTGGAGGTGGAGGGGGAAACCCCGGTGAGGCGCACCGTGGTCACGGGCATCAAGGACTTCCTCCCCTTCCCCAAAAACCTCCTCTACCCCTTAAAGGCGAGGCGGGACGGACTCCCCCTGGGCTTTCCCAAACGGGAGGGGTTTTATGCCTTCCTGGACCTCCTCAAACATCCCCCCGCCACCCCCCATCCCGCTGATCCCGAGGACCTGGCCCTTTTGCAGTACACGGGGGGCACCACGGGCATCTCCAAGGGGGCCATGCTCACCCACCGGAACCTGGTGGCCAACGTCCTGCAGATCGATGCCTGGGATTCCACCTCCAAGGAGCTTCAGGGCAGAGGGGTCATGCTGGGAGCCCTGCCCTTCTTCCACGTCTACGGCATGACCGTGGCCATGAACTACGGCGTCTACTCCGGATACAAGATCGTCCTCCTGCCCAGGCCGGAGATCCACGCCATCGTGGAGGCCATAGAAAAGCACCGGGTGACCCACTTCCCCGGGGTGCCCACCCTCTACGTGGCCTTCAACCACTTCCCAGGAATCGAGAAACGCAACGTAAAGAGCATCCGCATCTGCCTCTCCGGGGCCGCTCCCCTTCCGGTGGAGGTAGCCAAGCGCTTTGAGGAGATCACCGGGGCCCGGCTCATCGAGGGCTACGGCCTCTCCGAGGCCAGCCCCGTGACCCACTCCAACCCGGTCCAGGGGGAGGTTAGGAAGGGCTCCATCGGGATGCCCCTGCCCAGCGTGGACGCCAAGGTGGTGGACGAGGAGGGCCAGGAGGTCCCCCTGGGGGAGGTGGGGGAGCTCATCGTCA
>NZ_JAKTNU010000020.1 GCF_022760955.1 Thermus neutrinimicus | reverse complement strand
TCCCTCCTCGTGCCTTATGCTAACAGAAAAGAGCCGTACAGTTTAGAGGTCGCGTGTCCTTGGGCCTACCGGAGGACGAAGAGGAGGAAGACCCCACCCAGCCCGGGGGTCTTTGGGACCTCGAGGGGGAAGTAGAGGGCGGGGTAGCCTATGGTGGTCCTGATCCTGGAGAAAGTCCCTAGGAGCTTAAGGGGCGAACTCACCCGCTGGCTTTTGGAGCTAGATACGGGTGTGTTCGTGGGGAGGGTAAGCGCTACCGTCAGGGACCTTTTGTGGCAAAAGGTGGTAGAGAAGGCAGGGGAGGGGAGGTGCGCCATGGCCTGGCGCGCCAATAATGAGCAAGGATTTTCCCTCCGCTTACACGGTTACCAGGACCGCACCTTGCGGGACTTTGATGGTATAGTGTTGGTGTCTGTGCGCAACGCCGAGGCCATGCGCAAAGCGAAGAAGCTAAGAGCCCTCATGCGCAAGGATGAACCAGAGGCTGGCCAGGCGAGCACAGGGGGATCTTGAAAGCCTGTCTTTGTACTGATTCCCTTTACAGGTACATAGCGGGGAGTCAGGACGAGTTTTTGCCGTCTGGGTCATGTGTAGTCCCCACACGCGTGGGGATGACCCGAAGTGGAGAGCATCCGCCTGCCGAACGAGTTCGTAGTCCCCACACGCGTGGGGATGACCCGAGGTCCTCCGCCACTTGCCGGGCCAGGCCGTGGTAGTCCCCACACGCGTGGGGATGACCCGGGGTCTCCACAGCCTCCACAATGGGCTTTAGTGTAGTCCCCACACGCGTGGGGATGACCCTCTCCAAGAAGTCGGGGCAGCCGATGCTTGTAGGTAGTCCCCACACGCGTGGGGATGACCCGCATAGCTCGCTCCCGAGCCTGCTTCCACGCTCGTAGTCCCCACACGCGTGGGGATGACCCGGTCCCACACCCGCACCCGGTAGACGGGTGTAGGTAGTCCCCACACGCGTGGGGATGACCCGCTGTGAGTACCGCTCCCCTGTCCTCGCATGCCGTAGTCCCCACACGCGTGGGGATGACCCGAAGGCGGTTTCGGCTTTGTCTAAGCGCCGGTACGTAGTCCCCACACGCGTGGGGATGACCCGTGATCCCGTCCGGGCTCATGAACAGGTAGCCCGTAGTCCCCACACGCGTGGGGATGACCCGGCGCTGCGGTCAACCCACCGCCGCAGGGCGTAGTAGTCCCCACACGCGTGGGGATGACCCGACCGCACGCCTCGCGCTTGGCGTAGCTCCAGCGTAGTCCCCACACGCGTGGGGATGACCCGCGTTCACATCGAAGCGACCCAAAGTCCACTCAGTAGTCCCCACACGCGTGGGGATGACCCGCCACTACTTTTCGGTTCTGTGGAGCCTGTTTAGTAGTCCCCACACGCGTGGGGATGACCCGGTCATCGTAGCTCTGGGAGCCACAGCCGCTTCGTAGTCCCCACACGCGTGGGGATGACCCGAAGCTGGACCGCTGGTTACCGCCCAAGCCTAAGTAGTCCCCACACGCGTGGGGATGACCCGCCACGCACCGAAGATATTCGGGCTTCACCATGGTAGTCCCCACACGCGTGGGGATGACCCACTCTCAGCGCCACCCTGAGAGGTGAGGTAATCCGTAGTCCCCACACGCGTGGGGATGACCCTGGAGGAGCACAGTTTTTGGCGTCATGGGGAGCGTAGTCCCCACACGCGTGGGGATGACCCGGGGTGGTCAGAGTACCCGCCTTCCCATCTCAAGTAGTCCCCACACGCGTGGGGATGACCCGGCCCTAGGTCCTTTCCACCCGTTTTGGGAGACGTAGTCCCCACACGCGTGGGGATGACCCGAATCGGTGAGGCCCTAGCGGGCCGGAAATGGAGTAGTCCCCACACGCGTGGGGATGACCCAGCTGAAGCCACACTCCAGGAGAGTGTAACCCAGTAGTCCCCACACGCGTGGGGATGACCCTCTGGCTAGAGCGTCTATCCGGCCACGGACGATGTAGTCCCCACACGCGTGGGGATGACCCGTAAGCCCGGCGGGTGATAGGGTCTCGCTTCAGGTAGTCCCCACACGCGTGGGGATGACCCGCCCAGGACGTGCTCATCGATGTGGGCGCCATTGTAGTCCCCACACGCGTGGGGATGACCCGGAGTCCTCATCTGGGCGGACCGGGCCAAGCTGGTAGTCCCCACACGCGTGGGGATGACCCGGTGGTGCTTTCCCGGGAGATGAGCTCCCGGGTGTAGTCCCCACACGCGTGGGGATGACCCGCCGCCTGACGCCTGTTGTCCGCAGGCCACGGCCGTAGTCCCCACACGCGTGGGGATGACCCGTTCACGGGCGTGGTTCAGGCCCACCCCCTTCCGACCCGGTATGGGTTTGGCCTGGGCGCACCACCAGGGTATCGGCGATGAGGTCGTGCCAAGCCTGGTGTTTGGGATGGAAGAAGGCCCACAGGTAGCCCAGGAGAAGGGGCAGGGTGGAGAGGGTCTTGCCCACCACCTCCCGCATGAAGGCGGTGAGCCAGTCCACGGGTTGGCCGTCCGTGCGGACCACCTTGAGACCCAGGGCCATCTTTCCCGGGGTTGCGCCGTACAGGGCGGTGAAGACCACGTAGTAGGCCCAGCTGGGTAGCCAGTTGAAGAGGAGGTCCTGGGTGAAGGAGGTGGTTTGCACCAAGGGGTTTACCCCGGCAAGGGTCATCAGGAGGAAGCTGAGGGCTACCAGGATGAGGCCGTCGAGGAAGGAGGCCATGAGCCTGCGCCAGGGGCTAGCGATCACCATAGCCCACCTCCCAGGTAGCGGTACTCGAGGCGAAACCGGCTGTGGTCCAGCAGGGCAAGGAGCTCCTTGGTCTCCGAGGAAAGCCCGAGGGGAAATCCCTCGCCCAGGAGTCCTTCCAGAAGGCCTTTGGGCTTCGCATAGCGCACCAGCCGGAATGCCTCCAGGCCGGCCAGCTCCGCCGCACGCTTGGCGGCGTCTTCCCGGTAGCCTTCCCGGTCCGCAAGCCCGAGGGCGATGGCCTGGTGTCCCGAGTAGATGCGGCCATCGGCCAGTTGCCGTACCTTGTCCTCAGGAAGGCGCCTTCCCTCCGCCACCCTGGCCACGAAAAGCTCGTAGGCCTCCCGCATGTAGCCCTGGATAACGGCCTGCTCCTCCGGGGTGAGGGGCCTGAGGCCGGAACCCATGTCCTTAAGGCGGCCTTCCTTCAGCACCTCCACCTGGATCCCCAGCTTGGCCAATAGGCCCTGGACCTGGGGAAGGACGGCGATGACCCCCATGGAGCCCGTGATGGCGGTGGCCGGGGTGAAGATCTCGCGGGCGGCGGTGGCCACGTAGTAGCCGCCGCTGGCGGCCACGGTGCCGAAGGCGGCCACCAGGGGCTTTTCCCGGGCCAGCTCCCTTAGGGCGCGGTGGATGGCCTCGGTTTCCGTGACGCTACCCCCGGGGCTATCCACGAAGAGGACCGCGGCCCGGATGGAGGGGTCTTCCCGGGCCTGGCGGATCTGGGAGAGGAGGTCCTCGAGGCCTCTCCCCACGGGGATGCTGCCCACCACCTCCAGGAGGACTACCTTTTCTCCGTGGCCGTAGAGGGTGGTCTCCCGCCAGGGGCGGCCGCTTTCCTGGGGACGGGTAAGCCGTACCAGGCCCACCGCAAGGAGAGTGAGCGCCAACCCGAAGAGGAGCAGGGCCAGCCAACGCTTTCGGTTCATGGTTCCAAGGTAGCACAAGGGTATGCTGAGCCCGTGCTGAGGGTGGTGGTCAAGCCGGGAAAGGAGAGGAAGGTCCGAAACTTTTACCCCAACCTCTACCGGGACGAGCTGGAGGAGATCCCCTCCCAGGCGGGGGTGGCGGAGGCGGTGGCCGCCGATGGAAGCTTTCTGGCGGTGGGTTACCTGGACCCAGGCTCCCGCATCCCCTTCCGGGCCTATCGCTTTGATCCCGGCCCTTTGGATCGAGCCTTCTTTCTGGCCCGTTTCCAACAGGCCTTGCGCAAGAGGGAGGGGATGGGCCCAAGCCATCGCCTGGTACACGGAGAGGCGGATGGCCTTCCCGGGCTGGTGGTGGACCGTTTTGGCGAGGTTCTGGTCCTCCAGGTGCGCACCCGGGGGATGGAGGCCTTAAGGGAGGTCTGGTTTCCCGCCCTCCTGCAGGCGGTGGGCCCCAAGGGGGTCTATGAGCGGAGCGACGTGGAGGCCAGGAGGCAGGAGGGCCTTCCCGAGAGGGTGGGGGTGGTCTATGGGGAGGTGCCCGAGGTTTTGGCGGTGGAGGAGGATGGCCTGGTGTTCCCCATCCCCTTGGCCCTGGCCCAAAAGACAGGGTTCTACCTGGACCAGCGGGAGAACCGCCGCCTCTTTGAGGGCATGGTGCGCCCTGGGGAAAGGGTTTTGGACGTCTTCAGCTACGTGGGGGCCTTCGCCTTGAGGGCCGCGCGGAAGGGGGCCCATGCCCTGGCGGTGGACAAGGACCTCGAGGCCCTTTCCGTCCTGGACCGGGTGGCCCTGAGGATGGGCCTAAAGGTGGACATCCGCCAAGGGGAGGCCTTGGAGGTGCTAAGGGGCCTCGAGGGCCCCTTCCACCACATCCTCCTGGACCCTCCCACCCTGGTGAAGCGCCCGGAGGAGATTCCTCCCATGAAGCGGCATTTGGTGGACCTTTCGCGGGAGGCCTTGCGCCTGCTGGCCCCAGGGGGGTATCTCTGGCTTTCCACCTGCAGCTACCACCTCAAGGCGGAGGACCTCCTGGAGGTGGCCCGGCGGGCAGCCGCCGATCGGGGGATGCGCCTTAGGGTGCATGCCCTCACCCACCAGCCCCAGGACCACCCCTGGAGCCTGCACGTGCCGGAAAGCCTTTACCTCAAGACCGTGATCCTCCAGGAAGACGCCCTTTGAGGGGGGAAGCCCCACCCAACCCTGGTATGATGGGCAGGGAAGCACCCTTGGGGTGCGAAAAAGGAGGAGTCTATGGAAGTGGCCAGGGGTTTGGAGGGCGTACTCTTCACGGAAAGCCGGATGTGCTTCATCGACGGGGAGGCGGGCCGCCTCTACTACTACGGGATCCCCATCCAGGAGTTGGCGGAGAAGAGCACCTTTGAGGAAACCACCTTCCTTCTCCTACACGGGAGACTTCCCAAAGGGGAGGAGCTTGAGGGGTTCAAAAAGGAGCTAGCCAGGCGACGGGCCTTGCCGGAGCATCTCCTGGAATCCTTCCGCCGCTATCCCCTCTCGGCCCATCCCATGAGCTTCCTGCGCACGGCGCTTTCCGAGCTGGGGATGCTGGACCCCAGCGAGGGGGAGATTTCCCAAGAGGCCCTTTACCAGAAGGGCCTTGACCTCATCGCCAAGTTCGCCACCATCGTGGCCGCCAACAAGCGCCTGCGGGAGGGTAAGGAACCCTTGCCCCCCAGGGAGGACCTCTCCCACGCCGCCAACTTCTTGTACATGGCCAACGGGGTAGAGCCCTCCAAGGAGCAGGAGCGCCTCATGGACGCCGCCCTCATCCTGCATGCCGAGCACGGCTTTAACGCCAGCACCTTTACCGCCATCGCCGCCTTTTCCACGGAGACCGACCTCTACTCCGCCATCACCGCCGCCGTGGCCTCCCTTAAGGGGCCCAGGCACGGGGGGGCCAACGAGGCGGTGATGAAGATGATCCAGGAGATTGGCACTCCTGAAAGGGCGCGGGAGTGGGTGCGGGAGAAGCTGGCCAGGAAGGAGCGCATCATGGGCATGGGCCACCGGGTCTACAAGGCCTTTGACCCCCGGGCCGGGGTTCTGGAGCGCCTAGCGCGCATCGTGGCGGAAACCCACGGCCACTCCACCGAGTACCAGATCCTGAAGATCGTGGAGGAGGAGGCGGGGAAGGTCCTGAACCCCAGGGGCATCTACCCCAATGTGGACTTCTACTCCGGGGTGGTTTACTCCGATCTCGGCTTTGGCCTGGAGTTCTTCACCCCCATCTTCGCCGTGGCCCGCATCTCCGGCTGGGTGGGGCACATCCTGGAGTACAAGGCCCTGGATAACCGCCTTCTCAGGCCGGATGCCAAGTATATCGGCGAGCTGGACGTGCCCTACCTGCCCCTGGAGGCCCGGGCCTAGGGGGAGGCTAGGGACAAGCCGGGGGCAAGGCTCCCGGCTTTCTCCTCGAGGCCCCCGCCAAGGCCCTGCTCAAAGGCCGCAAAAGGCCTCGTAGTCTATGAGCTCCCGCTGGGTGGGGTGGTCCCCGCAGACCGGGCAGGCGGGGTTGCGGCTTAGGGAGAGCTTGCGGAACTGGCCTTCTAAAGCGTCGTAAAGGACCAAGGCCCCAGCCAGGGGTTTCCCGAGCCCCAAGAGCACCTTGAGGGCTTCCGCCGCCATGAGGCTTCCCACCACCGCCGGCAAGACCCCGAAGACCCCGGCCTCGGCGCAGGAGGGGACGCTTCCCGGGGGAGGGGGCTTGGGGAAAAGGCACCGGTAGCAGGGTCCCATCTCCCCCCCGGGGGTAAGGTGGTGGAAGACCGCCACCTGGCCGTCAAACTGGTAGATGGCCCCGTAGACCAAGGGCTTTCCCAGGAAGACGCAGGCGTCGTTCACCAGGTAGCGGGTGGGAAAGTTGTCGGAGGCGTCCACCACCAGATCGTAGGGCTTCAGGATCTCCAGGGCGTTTTCCGAGGTGAGGCGCACGGGGTAGGTGTCGATCCGCACCAGGGGGTTCAGGGCCAGGAGGCGTTCCTTGGCGGCCAGGGCCTTGGGCTTGCCCACATCCTCCGTGGCATAGAGCACCTGGCGGTGGAGGTTGGAAAGCTCCACCCGGTCCATCTCCACGATGCCGATCCGCCCTACCCCCGCTGCCGCCAAATACTGCAGGACCGGGACCCCCAGGCCCCCGGCCCCCACCACCACCACGGAGGAGCGCTTCAGCCTCTCCTGCCCCTCAGGGCCCACCTGGGGCAGGATCATCTGGCGGTGGTACCGGTCCAGCTCCTCCTTGGTCCACATGGCCTAGGCCTCCCGGGTGCCGAAGCCGGGGGGCAGGAAGTCGGGGAAGTCGGGGTTGCCCTTGCGGTCTTGGGCCCGGGGGACGAGGTCCGAGGGATGGGGTTCCCCCTTGCGGCAGTAAGGGCAGTCGTGGCGGACCTTGTAGCGTGCGGGCCTTGCGGGAATCCCCAAGGCGATGGCGTGGGGGGGCACATCCTTGGTGACGATGGCCCCGGTGCCCACCATGGCGTCGTCGCCGATGCGCACCCCGGCCAGGATGGTGGCGTGGTAGGTGATGCGCACCCCGCTGCCGATGATGGTTTCCTTGAGGGTGACGTCAGGGGAGGCCAGGACGTGGTGGGTGTGGCTGTAGACGTTCACGTAGTCGGAAAGGGAGGTGCGGTCCCCGATCTTTATGCCCCCTATGTCATCTAGAAGCACGTAGCGGTGGACCACCACGTCGTCCCCCAGCTCCAGGTTGTACCCCACGGAAAACTCCACGTTCTGGAAAAACTTGGGGTTTTTCCCCACCCGCTTGAAGATGAAGGGGGCTAAGGCCCGGCGGATGGCCACCCCGGAGTGTACGGACTGCCCGATGGGGGTGAGGTCAAGAACCTTCCAGAACCAGAGGAGGGGTTTGACCCTTTGGAACTTCTCCTGGTCGGTGGCGGCGTAGTACTCCGCCTCAAAGGTGATGCCCTCGGGGTCAAGGCCCAGGGCCGCCAGGGGGTTTAGCTCCAAGAGTTCCCCATAGGGCCGGCCATAGAGGAGGCGGGCCAGCTCCTCCCGCACCAGGGCGTTCCGGTCCACGCTGGGGTCGGAAAGCCTTTCCACCAAAGCCCCGATGAAGCGGTCCAGGGCCTTTTCGTGAAGGGGGGCGATGCCTCGAGGAAGGAGCCAGGGCATAGGGCTATGGTAACCGGAAAAGGCCGGCAGGGGAATGCCGCTTTTCACCCTATGGGGGATCGGTAGCCTAGCTCCCTGAGGGCCTCGGGGTCCTTGCGCCAGTCGGGGTAGACCTTGACCTCGAGGTCCAGGTACACCTGCCGGTTCAGGAAGACCTCCAGCTGTTTCCTGGCGGCCTGGCCGATCTCCTTGATCTTCCGGCCCCCTTCCCCGATAACGATGGCCTTTTGCGAGGGGCGTTCCACGTAGACGATGGCCTTGATGTACAGGATGCCGTTTTCCCTTTCCGCCACCTCCTCGGTCTTCACCGCCAGGGCGTAGGGCACCTCGTGCCAGAGGCGCTTCATGGCCTCCTCCCGGATGATCTCCGCCGCCCACTCCCCAAAGTCTTGGTCGCTTTTGGCGAAGCCCTCGGGGTAGAAGAAGGGGCCTTCGGGGAGAAGGGCCAGGAGTTCTGCTTTGAGCTCGGCCACCTGGCGTTCGTCCAAGGCGGAGAGCATTCTGGCCTCGGCCTCGGGGAGGAGGGCGTGGTAGGCCTTTAGGGCATCCTCGGGGTATCTGGCGGCGTCCAGCTTGTTGCCCACCAGAAGGATGGGCACCTTGCCCACCAGGGGCTTCAGGGCCTTGGCCACCAGCTCGTCCTCGGGGGTAGGGGGGTGGCGGAGGTCCACCACCCAGACCACCGCGTTCACGTCGGACAGGGCATCATACACCTCCTGGTCCATGAACTCCCCCAGGGCGTCCATGGGTTTGTGGAGGCCCGGAGTATCCACGAAGACGATCTGGCGGTTTCCCTCGGTGAGGATGCCCCTAAGGCGCTTCCGGGTGGTCTGGGGCTTGGGGCTGATGGGGGCCACCTTCACCCCCAGGAGGTTGTTGAGGAGGGTGGACTTGCCCACGTTGGGCTTGCCCACGATGGCCACAAAGCCGGAGTAGGTTTTCTCTTCCATATGGCGTAGGTCATCCCGACCCCCTGGGATTGGCCTTGGGGCCTGGGGCCGGACCTTCGGGCACGGGCCTCCGGGGTGCGGGCCATGCCCGTGACCCAGGTGTTTCAGTATACTCTTAACCCGTGGATCCCCTGGCCCTTGCCCTGCTTCCCGGCATCGGGCCCAAGCGGCTTCTCGAGCTTTTGGCAGAGGAAAATCCCCTTCCCAACCTAAGGGAGCGCTTTCCCCAAGCAGCAACCGGGCTTGCCCAAGCGGAAAGGCAGGCCAGGCGGGAAAGGGAGCGGGCAGCGGCCCTGGGGGTGCGGATTCTGGGCCTTTGGGAGGAGGGCTTCCCTGAGGGGCTTACGAGGCTTCCCCAGCCCCCTACCCACCTCTACGTGCAGGGGGATCTTCCGGAGGAGGGAAAGGCGGTGGCCATCGTGGGCACCAGGAAGGCTTCCCCCTGGGCGCTCTCTTTTACCCGTAGGCTTTCCAGAGAGCTTTCCGAGGCCGGGCTTTGCGTGGTCTCCGGCCTGGCAAGGGGGGTGGACCGGGAGGCCCACCTGGGGGCCCTGGAGGGAGGCGGGTCCACCCTGGGGGTTTTGGGAAGCGCCTTGGACCGCATCTATCCTCCCGAGCACCGGGAGTTGGCCCGGAAGATGACCCTGGTTTCCGAGTTCCCCTTCGGCACCGGGCCTAAGCCGGAGTTTTTCCCCCGGAGAAACCGTATCATCGCGGGGTTGGTGCGGGCGGTGATTGTGGTGGAGGCCCCCATGGAGTCTGGGGCCCTCATCACCGCCCGGCATGCCCTGGAACTGGGCAAGGAGGTTTTGGCGGTACCGGGCCGTCCCACGGACGAGAACTCCCTGGGGGCCAACCGCCTCATTCAGGATGGGGCCTATCCGGTGCTGTCCGCGGGGGACGTCCTTTCCTACCTGGGGTTTTCCGAAAGGCCCAAGGAGGCGGTGGAGCTTTCCCCGGAAGAGGAGGGGCTTTATGCCCTTCTCAGGCAAGGGGAAGCCCTCCCCGAGGACCTGGCCCAGGCCTTGGGGGTACCTGCGGAGAGGGTTCTTTCCCTCCTCACCCTGCTGGAGCTTAAGGGGCTGGCCCAGGCCTTGCCCGGGGGAAGGTATGGGGCGCTTTAGCCCCGGCCAGGCCCCGGGGCCCGGCCGGGAGAAACCCACCTACTTGGCTTTCTCGTAAAGCTTCCTGGCGATCTCGTAGAGCTCCCCTGGGTGGAACTCGGGGGCGAACTCGGCGGCGTCGTGGCCTGGGTCAAAGACCGGGCCGCCTTCGGGAGGCCCGTCCACCACCCTCACCTGGCTGCCGTCCTCCGGGGAGGGGCCGGTCCAGATGAGCCCCAGGTCCTGGTAGTCGGAGGGGCTAAAGCGGTAGAGGTTCCTGTGGAAGCCCAGGTCCATGTACTTTTTGGCCTCGGGGATCTTGCTGTTGTCGATGCGGGGGATGGGGAGCATCTTGGTCATCTCCACCCCGGTAAGGCTTTCAAGAGCCTTCCCGTAGGCGGCGGCGTGCACCCCTCCCCGCACCAGGAGGTAGCCGATCATCTCCCGGGCCACGGGGTTATCCGTCATCTCATAGACCCGGAGCTTGTGGGTGCGGGCAGCCACCTCCAGGAAGAAGTTGTGGAGAAGGTCCAGGATAAGGTTGCCGCTGGTGAAGACGTACTCCCCGTGCCAGTGCTCTCCCATGGCTCCCAACACCAGGCTGTTGGCCCCGCCGGCGATGAAGTGGGCGGCATTGCGGGCGTCCTTGGCAAAGCCCAGGGGAGTGGCCACCGGGTCCACGCCTTCCTCGAGGTCCTTCCCCGGGTTCTTGGCCAGGAGGCTGTTGATGGTGGCGGCCACCAGCTCGATGTGGCCCAGCTCCTCGGTGGCGATGTTGGCGATGAGGTCGTAGTAGGGCTTAAGGGCCTTCTTCCCCCGGAAGTTGAAGGACTGGTACATGTAGTTCATCAGGGTGGACATCTCCCCAAAGCGTCCCCCCAAAAGGGCCTGGACCGCAGCGGCGGCGTTGGGGTCCTGTTCCTTGGGCATGGGAAGCTCTATCTGCAGGCGGTCTATTCTTAAAAACATCCTACACCTCCTGCCTGGCCTGGCCAGGCAGTTTTCACCTTAGGGGAGATCCACGGATAAGTCCAATACATCTTACTGACAGTAGGAATAAACTGGATTTATGACTTTGGAGCAGATGCGCTACCTGGTGGCTCTAGTGGAGGAGAAAAGCTTCACGCGGGCTGCGGAGCGGGTCTACCTGACCCAGCCCGCCCTCAGCGTGCAGATCCGCAAGCTGGAGGAGGAGCTTGGGGTCAAGCTCTTTGACCGCAGGCAGGGGAAGCCCACGGAGGTGGGGGAAAGGGTGGCGGCCCAGGCGCGCCGGGTGCTGGAGGAGGTGGCGGGGATCAAGGCCATCGCCCGGGGGGAGGAGGGGATATTTCATGGGCCATTTCGCGTGGGGGTAATCCCCACCCTGGCCCCCTATCTTCTCCCCAAGCTTCTACCCCGGCTTTCGGCCAGGTATCCGGCCCTCGAGGTCTCGGTGCGGGAGGAGCTCACCCCAGCCATCCTTCAGGGACTGATGGAGGGCCGTTTGGATGCGGGGCTGGTGGGTACGGAGGAACGGGCGCCCGGTGTGCAAAGCCTTCCCCTTTTTGCCGAAGGGTTTCTGGCCTACGTGTCGCCTGAGCACCCCCTTTACGCCAAGGAGAGCCTCCACCCCTTGGAGATCCCCCTCGAGGACACCTGGATCCTTTCGGAGGGCCACTGCTTTCGGGACCAGGTCCTTTCCGTCTGCCGCCCCAGCCTGGAAAGACGCAGGGTGGAGTTCCAAAGCGGGGATTTGGAAACCCTGATCCTTCTGGTGGAGGAGGTGGGGGGGCTTACCCTTCTGCCCGAGGTGGCCCTGTGGACCCTTCCCCGAACCAAGCACGTCCACCTGCGGCCCCTAAGCCCCCCAGGGGCGGGGCGGACCGTCTACCTTCTCTTGCGGGAGGGTAGCCTCAAAGCGCCCGTGGCCCGGGCCCTCGGGGAAGAGGCCAAGGGGGTTTTTCATGGGCTACGGTTAACGGGCTAGGAGCGTAAAAGCGTTATGATGGGGGCGGAGGTTCGCCATGGTGAAGCCCGAGGCTAAAGGTGGGGATGTTCAAATCAAAGCCGGCCTCATCTGGATGAACGGGGCCCTGGTGCCCCAGGAGGAGGCCAAGACCAGCGTTCTAAGCCATGCCCTTCACTACGGGACCAGCGTCTTTGAGGGGATACGGGCCTACGAGACCCCCAAGGGTCCGGCCATCTTCCGCCTGCGGGAGCACGTGCGGCGCTTTTTCAACTCCGCCAAGGTGTTGCGCATGGAGATCCCCTTCACCCTCGAGGAGATGGAGGAGGCCATCAAGGAGGTGGTGCGGAGAAACGGCTACAAGAGCTGCTATATCCGTCCTCTGGCCTGGATGGGGGCCAAGGCCTTGGGGGTGAACCCCCTGCCCAACAACCCCGCGGAGGTGATGGTGGCCGCCTGGGAATGGGGCACCTACCTGGGGGAGGAAGCGGTGCGCAAGGGGGCCAAGCTCATCACCAGCTCCTGGGCCCGCTTCCCCGCCAACGTGATGCCGGGCAAGGCCAAGGTGGGGGGCAACTACGTGAACTCGGCCCTGGCCAAGATGGAGGCGGTGGCGGCGGGCGCCGACGAGGCCCTCCTTTTGGACGAGGAGGGGTATGTGGCCGAGGGGAGCGGGGAGAACCTCTTTTTCGTGCGGGATGGGGTGGTCTACGCCCTGGAGCACTCGGTGAACCTGGAGGGGATCACCCGCGACTCCGTGATCCGCATCGCCAAGGACCTGGGGTACGAGGTCCAGGTGGTGCGGGCCACCCGGGACCAGCTCTACATGGCCGACGAGGTCTTCATGACCGGCACCGCCGCCGAGGTCACCCCGGTTTCCATGATCGACTGGCGGCCCATCGGCTCGGGTACCGCGGGGCCCGTGGCCCTGAGGCTACGGGAGGTTTACCTGGAGGCCGCCAGGGGCTTGCGGCCGGAGTACGAGGGCTGGCTCACCTACGTCACTTCCTGAGCCAGTCCTCCAGGACCCTTTGGTAAAGCCCTGGGTCCAGGCGGGGATGCTCGTAAAGCCCCGCCTTTAGCCTTTGCCGCTGGGCCTCAAAGAGGATCACCGCCGCCGCCACGCTCACGTTGAGGCTCTGCACCATGCCCAGCATGGGGATCCTTATGGCCCCATGGGAAAGGGCTAGGGCCTCCTGGGAAACCCCCCATTTCTCCGCTCCCAACAGGATGGCGGTGGGCCGGGTGTAGTCCACCTCCCGGAAGTCTTGGGCGTCCTCCCTTAGGGCGGTGGCGTAGACCCAAAAGCCCCGCTCCCTCAGGTGGTCCATGGCCGTCTGGATGTCGGGGTGCACCCTTAGGTAGACCCACTTATGGCTTCCCCCGCTGGTCTCGTTGAAGGTGGGCACGCCCCCGGTGGGGTTTACCGCATGGGCCTCGAGGACCCCCACCGCGTCGCAGCTCCGCAGGATGGCGGAGAGGTTGTGGGGCTTGTGCACATTTTCCAGCAAAACGGTGAGGTCGGGCTGGCGCCTTTTAAGGACCTCCTCTATGCGGCGTCTACGGGCCTCCGTCACGGTTTCTCAGCTTAGCGATCAGGGGCTTTAAAAGCGAGCGTTTAAGCTTCAAGGCCTGGCGGTTCACCACCAGGCGGGCGGTGGAGTGGGCCAGGACCTCCACCTCCTCGAGGCCCGCCGCCTTGAGGGTGGCCCCGGTCTGGACCACATCCACCACCGCATCCGCCAGACCCGTGACCGCGGCCAGCTCGATGTTGCCCGAAAGTTCCACCACATCCGCCACCCAGCCCCGCTCCTTCAGAAGCCGGGCGGTGAAGAGGGGGTACTTGGTGGCGATGCGCCGGATGGGGGAGGTATCGCCGGGGCGCCTTATAAGGGAAAGGCGGCAGGCCCCGAAGCCTAGGTCCACGGGCTCAAAAAGGTCCCGGCCCGAGTCCAGGAGCACGTCCTTGCCCACCACCCCGATGTCGGCGATGCCCAGGTCCACGTAGACGGGCACATCCTTGTTGCGAAGCTCCAGGAGGGCGATACCCCCTTCCTTGCCGTGGAGAAGGGCCCGCTGGTTCTCCATGGAAGGGAGTTCCAGCCCTGCCTGCCTCAGGGCCTCATAGGCTTCCTGGAACATCCTTCCCTTGGGCAGGGCAACGGTAAGGGCAAAGCGCTTCATCCCTCCTCCACCTTAAAGATGCGCTCCCCTTGGGCCAGGTAGGGGATGCCCCGGGCCTTGGCGTAGGCCACGGGGTCTTCCCCGTGGAAAAGCTCCACCCGCATCTCCCGGGAGAAGCGGCGAAGGGCCTTTAGGTCCAGGGCCAAGACCTCGGGGCTTGCCTCCACCCTGGGGGGTTTTAGGGCCTCCAGGGCCCGCTCAACCCCGATGGCGAACCCCGCGGCCATCGGGAGAAGGGCCCCGTCGTAGCGCCCGCCCCCCAGAAGGGGCAGGCCGAAGCCCGGGGTGTAGGCGCGGAAGAAGATGCCGGAATAGTACTCGTAGCGCCGGGCCATGCCCAGGTCCAAGAGCACGGGCCTTTCCAGAAGTTCCAGGGTCCTTTCCAGGTCCTCCAGGGCCCTTCTGCCCCTTTCGGGGAGGGGGAGGCCCTTGGCCTCGGCCAGCACCTCCATGCCCCCGTAGAGGTCGGGGAGGGCCAGGAGGGTGTGCCTGGCCTCGGGGGGAACCGGGTGGCGGGAGAGGAGCTCGGTGAGCTCGGGCAGGTTCTTGCGGTGGATGGCCCTTTGGGCCTCCTTGCGGGCCTCCTCCGGCAGGCCCGAGGCCTGGAGCACCTCCCCCACCAGGCTGGGAAGGCCCACCTCCACCTCCCCTTCCAGCCCCAAGGCCTCCAGGGCGGAGAAGGCCAGGGAGAGGATCTCGGCATCCGCCAGGGGTCCCGTGGCCCCGATGAGCTCCAGCCCCACCTGGGTGTACTCCCGGTAACGGCCCAGCTCCGCATCCCCTTCCCTAAGCCATAGGGCCCCTGCGTACTGGAAGCGGGCTACCCCTTCTCCCAGGTGGGGCCTTAGGAGCTTGGCCAAAAGGGTGGTGAACTCGCTCCTTAGGGCCAACACCTCCCCGGTCTTGTCCACCAGCTTAAAGGCCCGCTCCGCCAGGGGGTGGGAGGGGTCGTAGACCTCGAGGGCCGGAAGCTCCACGGGCTCGTACCCGTGGCGGAGGAATAGGTCCCGTAGCCGGGCCATGAGCTCGGCCTTGAGCCGGGCCTCGGGGGGGAGCAGAAAGCGGGTGCCTTCGGGAATCATTCCTTGACCAGGATCTCCACGCTAAGGATCCTGTCCCGTTCCCCTGTGGCGCCTGGGCCCTCCGTGGGGGCGAGGCGCCTTACCACCTCCATGCCCTCCACCACCTGGGCGAAGAGGGCGTACTGCCCGGTGAGGTGGGGTGTGGGGGCCAGGGTGATGAAGAACTGGCTGCCGTTGGAGTTGGGGTCCTGGGTGCGGGCCATGCCCACCATGCCCTCCCGGTCAAAGGCCAAACCCGGGGCGATCTCCAACCCGAAGCCGTAGCCGGGGCCGCCCCGGCCGGTGCCCGTGGGATCCCCCGTCTGGGCCACGAAGCCCGGGATGACCCGGTGCCACACCACCCCCTCAAAGAAGCGGTGGAGGGCCAGGAACACGAAGGAGTTCACCGTGTTGGGGGCCTCCTTTTCCAGGAGGTCCAGGAGGATATCCCCCTTGGTGGTCCTCAGGCGGGCATAGTAATCCTTGCCGTCTTCCAGCACCCTCTGGGGTGCCTTGAAGGAGCGGACCGGCGTTTCCGAAAGGTAGGGAAGGGGTCGCATGCTCTCACCCTTGCAGGCGCCCAGGAGGAGAAGGAAGCCGAGGAAGAGGAGGCGCACCTTCATAGCCTACACCCGGGGCAGGGTGATGCCCTTTTGGCCCTGGTACTTGCCCTGCCGGTCCTTGTAGCTGGTTTGGGGCCGTGGCCCCTCGAGGAAGATGATCTGCACGATGCCCTCGTTGGCGTAGACCTTGGCGGGCAGGGGGGTGGTGTTGGAGATCTCCAGGGTGACGTGCCCTTCCCAGCCGGGTTCCAAGGGGGTCACGTTGGCCACGATGCCGCAGCGGGCGTAGGTGCTCTTGCCCAGGGCGATGGCGATCACGTTCTCCGGCATGCGGATGTACTCCACGCTCCGGGTGAGGGCGAAGGAGTTGGGGGGGATGATGACCTCCTCCCCCTCGTACTCCACGAAGCTTCTGGGGTCAAAGCCCTTGGGGTCCACCACCGTGGAGAAGACGTTGGTGAAGATCTTCCACTCCGGGGCGGCGCGGAGGTCGTAGCCGAAGCTGGAAAGCCCGTAGCTGATCACCCCTTCCCGCACCAGCCTTTCCTCGAAGGGCTCGATCATCCCCTTTTTGGCCATCTCCCGGATCCACCAGTCCGGCTTAATCATGCCTTCAACTATACCCGCTAGACTGGAGCCATGCGAAAGCTCTGGCCCCTCGTGTTCCTCCTGGCCGCCTGCGGCACCCAAGACCCCACGGGGGCGGGGATGGAGCCCTTGCGCCTCACCAGCACCACCCTCCCCCCCGCCTACTTGGGGGAGGACTACGCCGCCACCTTCAGCGCGGAGGGAGGGGTGCGGCCCTACACCTTTAGCCTCGAGGGCAAGCTCCCCCAAGGCCTTGCCTTCCAAGGAGGGCGGATCAGCGGGGTACCCAGGGAGAAGGGCCAGTTCCCCCTTACCCTCACCGTGGAGGACGGGGCCAAGAACAGCCGTGTCCAGCGGCTCACCCTCACGGTCTCCGACCCACCCCCGCCCAGGCTGACCCTGGTGGCCCCGCCTGCCCAGGTGGAAGGGCCCTTCCTCCTTTTGGGCCGGGTGGAGGTGCGGGAGGCTCTGGGGTTCCAGCTGGAACTGCCCTTAAAGGACCTGGTGCCGGACCTTTCCAGCCTGAGGGTGGCAAGCCCCGTCCACCTCCTGGACTACGACCCGGAGGTGGGGCTTTTGCGCCTGGATGTGGCCTTCGCCAAACCCCTAAGGGACCAGGAGGTCTTCCGCCTCCTCCTCACCCCGCAGAAGGCCCTTACCCCCAGGTTTTCCCCCCGGGTGGTCTTTTTCGACAAGGAGGGGAAGCCCCTGGCCGAGGCCCTGAGGCGGGGAAAGCCTTTTGGCGAACTCCTAAAGCTGGCCCAGAACTGGGACAAGGAGGGGAAGGAGCTCAAGGGGGACGCTAACGGGGATGGTAGGGTGGATGCCCAGGACCTCGAGGCCCTGGCCCAGGATTACTTCCCCAAGCTAACCGCCCCAGCCGTTCCCGGAAGCCCCCCTCCCCCTGGGCGGGAGGAGGCTCCCCCGCCGCCCCAGGAGGAAGGCTCCCCGTAGCGCTCCCGCGTGCAGAGGGGGTGGGCTCAAAGGGCTTTCCGGATGGCCTCGGCGTCCTCCCTGCGGTAGCCGTAGAGGGTGACCTCGAGGGTATCCGGGGCCTTCTTGATCTCCTCCAGCATCACCCGGGCCACCCCGTCCACGGGAAGCCCTCCCACCCCGGTGCCCAAAAGGGGAAAGGCCACGGTCCTTAGGCCCAGCTCCACCGCTTTTTCCAGGGCGCTTCGGGTGGCCTGGCGCACGCTTTCCAAGCTGGCGGGCTCATCCCCCAAGACGGCGGCGTGGATCACGTAGCGCACCCCCAGGTTCCCCGCCCCCGTGACCGCGGCTTCCCCCACCCGGATCTTCCCGATGCGGTCGCACTCCTCCTGGATGGAGGGGCCTCCTTTCCTGAGGATGGCCCCCGCCACCCCGGCTCCCAGCTTCAGGTGGTTGTTGGCGGCGTTGACGATGGCATCCCCCCGGAACTCGGTGATGTCCCCTTCTTCCACGCGGATGCGGGCCATGTCCCCATTTTCCCGTACAATGGGCCTGATGTCACGGGATATCTTGGGCCTCGAGGGGCGGATCGTCATGGTGACGGGGGCCGGGAGGGGCTTCGGCCGGGCCATCGCCCACGGCTACGGGCGCAATGGGGCCACGGTTATCGCCGTGGACCCCGACGTGGAGCTGGCCACCGGCGTGGCCTCGGAGGTGGAGGCCCTGGGGGCCACGGCCATCCCCATCCGGGGCGATATGAGCGTGGTTTTGGATGTGACCAGCACCTTTGAAAAGGTGGAGGAGCTTTTTGGGTTATTGGACGGCATCGTCCACGTGACCACCGCCGAGAGCAAGACCCCCTTCGTGGAGCTTCTGGAAGGGGAGTGGTACGACCTCATGAGCCAGGACGTGAAGTCCAGCCTGTATGTGCTCCAGCAGGGTTTGCGCCACCTGGCGGGGGGCGGGTTTGTCACCCTGGTGCTGCCGCCGGCGGTGCGCATAGAGCCCCATACCCTTTCCGTGCGCCGGGCGGTGGAGGGACTCATCGAAGGGGTCACCCGCACCTTCCCCGGGGTGCGGGTGAACGGGGTGGTGCCCTCCCGGGACCCGGTTTCCGAGGTCTATGACCAGGCCTTGGTCCGGGCGGCCTTGGGTCTGGGCTCCATGGTTTCCGAAGGGGTCCGGGGGGTGGTGCTGGAGGTGGAGCTTCCCGAGCCTCCCCCGTCCCCCGAGATCTACGAGCTCCTTAGGGAAGTGCCATGAAGTGCCCCTACTGCGGCCATCCTGATACCCGGGTGGTGGACTCCCGCCCCTCCGACGAGGGAGCGGCCATCCGCCGCCGCCGGGAATGCCCGGCCTGCGGCCGCCGCTTCACCACCTACGAGCGCACCCAGCTGGAGCCCTTGATGGTGATCAAGCGGGATGGGCGCAAGGAGCCCTTCAACCCCGATAAGCTCCTGAGGGGGCTTCTTTTGGCATGCGAAAAGCGCCCCGTGGACCCGGAGGTTCTCCGCCGCTTCGCCTACACCTTTGAGGACCAGGTGACGGGTCCGGAGATCACCTCCGAGGAGATCGGCCTCGAGGCCATGGCCTTCTTGAGGGACCTGGACCACGTGGCCTACATCCGCTTTGCCTCCGTGTACCGGGAGTTTGACTCCGTGGAGCGCTTCATCGAGGAGATCCGGCGCCTGGGGGGTGTTGACAAGAAGGAGGGGGCTTGATAGCATAGCTTTTGCTGCGCGGGCGAGAGCCCAAGCAGGGGGATCTTGAAAAGGGGAGGGCAGAGGCTAACGCCAAGAAGCCAACAACGCCTTCGGGCGTGTTTTTATTTGGAGAGTTTGATCCTGGCTCAGGGTGAACGCTGGCGGCGTGCCTAAGACAT
>NZ_JAKTNU010000019.1 GCF_022760955.1 Thermus neutrinimicus | reverse complement strand
TTTACGGTGGAGCTGATCAAGCCGGTGGCGTTGGAGGAGGGTTTGCGGTTTGCCATTCGTGAGGGTGGGCGGACCGTGGGCGCCGGCGTGGTCACCAAGATCCTGGAGTGAGGTGAAGCATGCCCAAGATCCGCATCAAGCTGCGGGGCTTTGACCACAAGACCCTGGACGCCTCGGCCCAGAAGATCGTGGAGGCCGCCCGGCGTTCCGGGGCCCAGGTCTCGGGTCCCGTGCCCCTGCCCACCCGGGTGCGGCGCTTCACCGTGATCCGGGGTCCTTTCAAGCACAAGGACTCCCGGGAGCACTTTGAGCTCCGCACCCACCACCGCCTGGTGGACATCCTCAACCCCAACCGTAAGACCATCGAGAGCCTCATGTCCTTAGACCTGCCCACCGGGGTGGAGATCGAGATCAAGACCGTGGGGGGTGGCAAATGAAGGGCATCCTGGGCATGAAGGTGGGCATGACCCGGATTTACCGGGAGGACCGGGCCATTCCCGTCACCGTGATCCTGGCTGGGCCCTGCCCTGTGGTCCAGCGGCGGACCCCGGAGAAGGACGGGTACACGGCGGTCCAACTGGGCTTCCTGCCCCAGAATCCCAAGCGGGTCAACCGGCCCATGAAGGGGCATTTCGCCCGGGCCGGGGTGGGTCCGGTGCGCATCCTGAAGGAGATCCGCGACTTCAACCCCGAGGGCGACGTGGTGACCGTGGAGATCTTTAAGGCCGGCGAACGGGTGGACGTGACCGGCACCTCCAAGGGCCGGGGCACGGCGGGGGTGATGAAGCGTTGGAACTTCGCTGGCGGCCCCGATTCCCACGGCGCCCACAAGATCCACCGCCACCCGGGTTCCATCGGCAACCGCAAGACCCCAGGCCGGGTCTACAAGGGCAAGAAGATGGCCGGCCGCTACGGGGCCGAGCGGGTCACGGTGATGAACCTCGAGGTGGTGGACGTCATCCCCGAGGAAAACCTCCTCTTGGTCAAGGGGGCCGTGCCGGGACCCAACGGGGGCCTGGTGTTGGTGCGCCAGACCAAGAAGGTGGCCAAGTAAAGGAGGGCATGGTGTACCAGATTCCTGTTCTCTCCTCTTCCGGCAAGCGGGAGCTTGCCGCCGACCTTCCCCAGGAGGTCAACCCCCACCTCCTATGGGAGGTGGTGCGCTGGCAACTGGCGAAAAGGCGCCGGGGGACGGCCAGCACCAAGACCCGGGGCGAGGTGGCCTATTCCAGCCGCAAGATTTACCCCCAGAAGCACACCGGGCGGGCCCGTCACGGGGATATCGGCGCCCCCATCTTCGTGGGTGGGGGTACGGTCTTCGGGCCTAAGCCCAGGGACTACAGCTACACCCTGCCCAAGAAGGTGCGGCAGGCGGGGTTGGCCATGGCCGTGGCCGACCGGGCTAAGGAGGGCAAGCTCCTTCTGGTGGAGGACTTTGCTGGGGTTAACGGCAAGACCAAGGAGTTCCTGGCCTGGGCTAAGGGTGCGGGGCTGGACGGCTCGGAAAGCGTGCTCCTGGTGACGGCCAGCGAGCTGGTGCGCCGGGCTGCCCGGAACCTCCCTTGGGTGGTAACCCTTGCGCCGGAGGGGTTAAACGTCTACGACATCCTGCGCACCGAGCGCCTGGTCATGGACCTGGCGGCTTGGGAGGCCTTCCAGGCCCGCGTGGGGGGTGAGGCATGAAGACCGCCTTTGACGTGATCCTGGCCCCGGTGCTTTCCGAGAAGGCTTACGCTGGCTTCGCCGAGGGCAAGTACACCTTCTGGGTTCACCCCAAGGCCACCAAGACGGAGATCAAAAACGCCGTGGAGGCGGCCTTTAAGGTCAAGGTGGTAGGGGTGAACACCATGACGGTGCGGGGCAAGAAGAAGCGCCTGGGCCGCTACCTGGGCAAGCGCCCCGACCGCAAGAAGGCCATCGTGCAGGTGGCCGCCGGGCAGAAGATCGAGGCCCTGGAGGGCCTCATCTAGACCTAAGCCGGGAGGGGAGCCCGGCCCTGATCCGGCAAGGGAGGCATGGAGGATGGCAGTTAAGAAGTTCAAACCCTACACCCCAAGCCGCCGTTTCATGACGGTGGCGGACTTCTCCGAGATCACCAAGACCGAGCCGGAGAAGTCCTTGGTCAAGCCCCTGAAGAAGAGCGGGGGGCGCAACAACCAGGGCCGCATCACCGTGCGCTTCCGGGGCGGCGGCCACAAGCGGCTTTACCGCATCATCGACTTCAGGCGCTGGGACAAGGCGGGCATTCCCGCCAAGGTGGCGGCCATAGAGTACGATCCCAACCGCTCCGCCCGCATCGCCCTTCTGCACTACGCCGATGGGGAGAAGCGCTACATCATCGCTCCTGAGGGCCTGCGGGTGGGCCAGCAGGTGGTGGCCGGCCCGGATGCCCCCATCCAGGTGGGCAACGCCTTGCCCCTGCGCTTCATCCCCGTGGGTACCGTGGTCCATGCGGTGGAGCTGGAGCCCAAAAAGGGGGCCAAACTGGCCCGCTCCGCCGGCACCAGCACCCAGATCCAGGGCCGGGAAGGGGATTACGTGATCCTGCGCCTGCCCTCGGGGGAGCTGAGGAAGGTGCACGGGGAGTGCTACGCCACCATCGGGACCGTGGGCAACGCCGACCATAAGAACATCGTCCTGGGCAAGGCGGGGCGCACCCGCTGGCTGGGCCGCAAGCCCCACGTGCGTGGGGCCGCCATGAACCCGGTGGATCACCCCCACGGGGGTGGCGAGGGCCGGGCGCCTAGGGGCCGTCCCCCGGCCTCCCCTTGGGGCTGGCAGACCAAGGGGCTTAAGACCAGGAAGCGGCGGAAGCCCTCGAGCCGCTTCATCATCGCCCGCCGCAAGAAGTGAGGTGAGCCATGCCGCGTAGCTTGAAGAAGGGCGTTTTCGTAGATGACCACCTCTTGGAGAAGGTGCTGGAGCTCAACGCCAAGGGGGAGAAGCGGCTCATCAAGACCTGGAGCCGCCGCTCCACCATCGTTCCCGAGATGGTGGGCCATACCATCGCGGTCTACAACGGCAAGCAGCATGTGCCCGTCTACATCACCGAGAACATGGTGGGGCACAAGCTGGGAGAGTTCGCCCCCACCCGCACCTACCGGGGGCACGGGAAAGAGGCTAAGGCCACCAAGAAGAAGTAGCCATGGAAGCGAAAGCCATTGCCCGTTACGTGCGCATCTCCCCCAGGAAGGTCCGGTTGGTGGTGGACCTGATCCGGGGGAAGAGCCTCGAGGAGGCCCGCGCCATCCTGCGCTACACCCCTAAGCGGGGGGCCTATTACGTGGCCAAGGTGCTGGAGTCCGCCGCCGCCAACGCGGTCAACAACCACGACATGCTGGAGGACCGGCTTTTCGTGAAGGCGGCCTTCGTGGACGAGGGGCCTGCCCTAAAAAGGGTGCTTCCCCGGGCCCGGGGCCGGGCGGACATCATCAAGAAGAGGACCAGCCACATCACGGTGATCTTGGGGGAGAAACATGGGAAATAAGATCCACCCCATCGGCTTTAGGCTCGGCATCACCCGGGACTGGGAGTCCCGCTGGTATGCGGGCAAGAAGCAGTACCGCCACCTCCTGGTGGAGGACCAGAAGATCCGCGAGACCCTCACCAAGGAGCTCTACCCGGCGGGCCTGGCCCGCATCGACATCGAACGGGCCGCGGACAACGTGGCCGTGACCGTGCACGTGGCCAAGCCCGGCGTGGTCATCGGCCGGGGCGGGGAGAAGATCAAGGTCCTAAGGGACACCCTTTCCCAGCTCACCGGCAAGAACGTGGCCCTGAACGTCCAGGAGATCCACAACCCCAACCTCTCCGCTCCCCTGGTGGCCCAGCGGGTGGCGGAGCAGATCGAGCGCCGCTTTGCCGTGCGCCGGGCCATCAAGCAGGCGGTACAACGGGTCATGGAGGCGGGGGCCAAGGGGGCCAAGGTGATCGTCTCCGGCCGCATCGGCGGGGCCGAGCAGGCCCGCACGGAGTGGGCTGCTGAGGGCCGGGTACCCCTTCACACCCTTCGTGCTAACATAGACTACGGCTTCGCTTTGGCCCGCACCACCTACGGGGTGCTGGGGGTCAAGGCCTACGTGTTCCTGGGCGAGGTGATCGGCGGCCAGAAGCCTAAGGCCCGCCCCGAGGGGCCTAGGGCGGAGGAAAAGCCCCGCCGCCGCCGCCCAGCGGTGCGCGTGAAGAAGGAGGAGTAGGCCATGTTGATGCCCAGGCGCATGAAGTACCGCAAGCAGCACCGGGGTCGCATGAAGGGGGCGGCCAAGGGGGGGGATTACGTGGCCTTCGGGGACTTCGGCCTGGTGGCCATGGAGCCCGCCTGGATCACCGCCCAGCAGATAGAAGCGGCCCGTGTGGCCATGGTGCGCCATTTCCGCCGCGGGGGTAAGATCTTCATCCGCATCTTCCCCGACAAGCCCTACACCAAGAAGCCCCTCGAGGTGCGGATGGGTAAGGGTAAGGGCAACGTGGAAGGGTATGTGGCGGTGGTGAAGCCGGGCCGGGTGATGTTCGAGGTGGCGGGCGTCACGGAGGAGCAGGCCCTCGAGGCCTTGCGCATCGCCGGCCACAAGCTTCCCATCAAGACCAAGATCGTGAGGAGGGATGCCTACGATGAAGCCCAGTGAGATCCGCAAGCTCTCTCCCGTTGAGATCGAGAAGCTGGTGCGGGAGAAGAAGCGGGAGCTGATGGAGCTTCGCTTCCAGGCCTCCATCGGCCAGCTTTCCCAGAACCACAGGGTGCGGGAGACCCGGCGCCTCATCGCCCGGCTCCTCACGATCCTGAACGAGAAGAGGAGGGCCAATGCCTAAGAAGGTGCTGACCGGGGTGGTGGTGAGCGACAAGATGCAGAAGACCGTCACGGTCTTGGTGGAGCGCCAGTTCCCCCACCCTCTCTACGGCAAGGTGATCAAACGCTCCAAGAAGTACCTGGCCCACGACCCCGAGGAGAAGTACAAGGTGGGGGACGTGGTGGAGATCATCGAGTCCCGCCCCGTCTCCAAGCGCAAGCGCTTTAGGGTTTTGCGCCTGGTGGAAGGGGGCAGGCTAGACCTGGTGGAGAAATACCTGGTGCGTAGGCAGAACTACGCAAGCCTTTCCAAGCGGGGAGGTAAGGCATGATCCAGCCCCAGACCTACCTGGAGGTGGCCGACAACACCGGGGCCCGCAAGATCATGTGCATCCGCGTGCTTAAGGGCTCCAACGCCAAATACGCCACCGTGGGGGACATCATTGTGGCCAGCGTCAAGGAGGCCATCCCCCGGGGGGCGGTGAAGGAGGGCGACGTGGTGAAGGCGGTGGTGGTGCGCACCAAGAAGGAGGTTAAGCGTCCCGATGGTTCCGCCATCCGCTTTGACGACAACGCCGCCGTCATCATCAACAACCAGCTGGAGCCGCGGGGTACCCGCGTCTTCGGGCCCGTGGCGCGGGAGCTGCGGGAAAAGGGCTTCATGAAGATCGTCTCCCTGGCTCCGGAGGTGCTCTGATGCAGGCCAAACTGCACGTGAAGAAAGGGGACACGGTTTTGGTGGCCTCCGGCAAGTACAAGGGCCAGGTGGGCAAGGTGAAGGCCGTGTTGCCCAAGAAGGGGGCGGTCATCGTGGAGGGGGTGAACATCGTCAAGAAGGCGGTGCGGGTGAGCCCCCAGCATCCCCAGGGTGGCTTTGTGGAGCAGGAAGCCCCTTTGCATGCCTCCAAGGTGCGCCCCATCTGCCCCGCATGCGGCAAGCCCACCCGGGTGCGCAAGAAACTTCTGGAGGATGGCCGGAAGATCCGGGTGTGCGCCAAGTGTGGCGGGGCTTTGGACGTGGAGGGATAAGATGCCGCTAGAGGTTGTGCTTAAGAGGAAGTACTACGAGGAGGTGCGGCCCGAGCTCATCCGCCGCTTCGGCTACCAGAACATCTGGGAGGTGCCCAGGCTGGAGAAGGTGGTGATCAACCAGGGGCTGGGGGAGGCCAAGGAGGATGCCCGCATCCTGGAAAAGGCTTCCCAGGAGCTTGCCCTCATCACCGGCCAGAAGCCGGCCGTAACCCGGGCCAAGAAGTCCATCTCTAACTTCAAGCTCCGCAAGGGGATGCCCATTGGCCTTAGGGTTACCCTGCGCGGGGACAGGATGTGGATCTTCCTGGAGAAGTTGCTTTCCGTGGCCCTTCCCCGCATCCGCGACTTCCGCGGGGTGAACCCGGGTAGCTTTGACGGCCGTGGCAACTACAACCTGGGCCTTAGGGAGCAGCTCATCTTCCCCGAGATCACCTACGACATGGTGGATGCCCTTAGGGGCATGGACATCGCGGTGGTCACCACTGCCCGGACCGACGAGGAGGCCAGGGCCCTTTTGGAGCTTCTGGGCTTCCCCTTCCGCAAGTGAGGCGAGCATGGCGAGAAAGGCGTTGATCGAAAAGGCCAAGCGTACCCCCAAGTTCAAGGTGCGGGCCTACACCCGTTGCGTGCGCTGTGGGAGGGCCAGGAGCGTGTACCGCTACTTCGGGCTCTGCCGGATCTGCCTTAGGGAGCTGGCCCACAAGGGGCAGCTTCCCGGGGTGAAGAAGGCCAGCTGGTAGGCCGTGGCCGGTCGAGGGGGTTCCCTCGAGACCGCATGGTCCAGGAGTGAGGTAAAAGGAGAGAGGAAATGTTGACGGACCCCATTGCCGACATGCTGACCCGGATTCGCAACGCCACCCGGGTCTACAAGGAGAGCACCGAGGTGCCCGCCTCCCGCTTTAAGGAGGAGATCCTCAAGATCCTGGCGCGGGAGGGCTTCATCAAGGGGTACGAGCGGGTGGAGGTGGATGGCAAGCCCGTCTTGCGCATCTACCTCAAGTATGGGCCGAGGCGCCAGGGGCTGGACCCCCGGCCCGAACAGGTCATCAACCACATCCGTCGCATCAGCCGACCTGGGCGACGGGTGTACGTGGGGGTCAAGGAGATTCCCCGGGTGCGCCGCGGCCTGGGGATTGCCATCCTGTCCACGCCTAAGGGCGTCCTTACCGACCGGGAGGCCCGGCGTCTGGGCGTGGGCGGGGAGCTTATCTGCGAGGTGTGGTGATGTCTAGGATTGGCCGGCTTCCCATTCCCTTGCCCAAGGGGGTCACCCTCGAGGTCACCCCGGGGCTCGTCAAGGTCAAAGGCCCCAAGGGCGAGCTTTCCGTGGCCATCTCCCCGGAGATGCGGGTGGTGGTGGAGGAGGGGGTGGTGCGGGTGGAAAGGCCCTCGGATGAGCGCCGCCACAAGAGCCTCCACGGCCTCACCCGGACCCTCATCGCCAACGCCGTCAAAGGGGTTTCCGAGGGGTACGTGAAGGAGCTCCTCATCAAGGGGATTGGCTACCGGGCCCGGCTTGCGGGACGGGCGGTGGAGCTCACCGTGGGCTTTAGCCACCCCGTGGTGGTGGAGCCCCCGGAGGGGATCACCTTTGAGGTGCCCGAGCCCACCAAGATCCGCGTTCTCGGAATAGACAAGCAGAAGGTGGGCCAGGTGGCCGCCAACCTGCGCGCCATCAAGAAGCCCAGCGCCTACCACGAGAAGGGCATTTACTACGCGGGCGAGCCCGTCCGCCTTAAGCCCGGCAAGGCCGGGGCCAAGAAGTAGGGGGAACCATGGCACGGCTTACCGCATACGAACGCCGCAAGTTCCGGGTGCGCAACCGCGTCAAGCGCTCCGCTAGGCTTCGCCTTTCCGTCTTCCGGAGCCTTAACCACATCTACGCCCAGATCATCGACGACGAGAAGGGCCACACCCTGGTGGCCGAGTCCAGCTTGGCGCTCAAGCTCAAGGGCAACAAGACCGAGGTGGCCCGGCAGGTGGGGCGGGCCTTGGCGGAGAAGGCCAAGGCCCTGGGGATCACCAAGGTGGCTTTTGACCGCGGCCCCTACAAGTACCACGGCCGGGTGAAGGCTCTGGCGGAAGGGGCCAGAGAAGGGGGCCTGGAGTTCTAGGTCGCTTAGCGAGGAGGAAGCATGCCCGAGACCGACTTTGAAGAGAAGATGATCCTGGTGCGGCGTACCGCCAAGACCTACCAGGGTGGCCGCCGCTTCCGCTTCGGGGCCTTGGTGGTGGTGGGCGACCGGCAGGGCCGGGTGGGCCTGGGCCTGGGCAAGGCCAAGGAGGTGCCCCTGGCGGTGCAGAAGGCAGGGTACTACGCCCGTCGCAACATGGTGGAGGTGCCCATCCAAAACGGCACCATCCCCCACGAGATCGAGGTGGAGTACGGGGCCTCCAAGATCCTCCTGAAGCCCGCCGCCCCCGGTACGGGGGTGATTGCAGGGGCGGTACCCCGGGCCATCCTCGAGCTGGCCGGGATCACGGATATCCTCACCAAGGAGCTGGGGAGCCGTAACCCCATCAACATCGCCTACGCCACCATGGAGGCCCTAAGGCAGCTTAGGACCAAGCAGGATGTGGAGCGCCTGCGGAAGGGCGGGGAGGAATGATGGCCAAGCTCAAGGTTAAGCTGGTGAAGAGCCCCATCGGCTATCCCAAGGACCAGAAGGCGGCCTTGAAGGCCCTGGGGCTGACCAAGCTCCACAAGGAAAGGGTCCTCGAGGACCATCCCGCCATACGGGGCAACATCAAGAAGGTGGCCCACCTTGTGCGGGTGGAGGTGCTGGAATGAAGCTTACCGAGCTAAAACCCAATCCTGGGGCCAACAAGAGGCGGAAGCGGGTGGGGCGGGGCCCTGGCTCCGGCCACGGCAAGACGGCCACCCGGGGCCACAAGGGGCAGAAGTCCCGCTCCGGCGGTCTCAAGGATCCGCGCCGCTTTGAGGGGGGGCGTTCCACCACCCTGATGCGCCTGCCCAAGCGGGGCATGCAGGGCCAGGTTCCCGGGGAGATCAAGCGGCCCAAGTACCAGGGGGTGAACCTGAGGGACCTGGCCCGCTTCGAAGGGGAGGTGACCCCAGAGATGTTGGTCCAGGCCGGGATCCTGAAGAAGGGCTACAGGCTTAAGGTGTTGGGGGAGGGGGAGGCTAAGCCCCTCAAGGTGGTGGCCCATGCCTTTTCCAAGACCGCCCTGGAAAAGCTAAAGGCTGCAGGCGGCGAGGCCGTCCTTCTGGCTCCTTTACCCGAAGGGCAAACGCCTAAGGAGGCTTAGGATGCTTAAGGCCTTCCGGAGCGCCCTGGCCATTCCCGAACTGCGCCAGCGGATCCTCTTCACCCTGCTGGTGTTGGCTGCTTACCGCCTGGGGGCCTTTATCCCCACCCCCGGGGTGGACCTGGACAAGATCCAGGAGTTTTTGCGCACCACCCAGGGAGGGGTTTTCGGCATCATTAACCTCTTTTCGGGCGGTAACTTTGAGCGCTTCTCCATCTTCGCTTTGGGAATCATGCCCTACATCACCGCCGCCATCATCATGCAGCTTTTGGTCAATGTGGTTCCTGCCCTGGAGAAGCTTTCCAAGGAGGGTGAAGAGGGCCGCCGCATCATCAACCAGTACACCCGCATCGGCGGTATCGCTCTGGGGGCTTTCCAGGGTTTCTTTCTGGCCACCGCCTTCCTGGGGGCGGAGGGTGGGCGCTTCCTCCTTCCGGGGTGGTCTCCTGGGCCCTTCTTCTGGCTGGTGGTGGTGGTCACCCAGGTGGCGGGCATCGCCCTCCTTTTGTGGATGGCGGAGCGCATCACCGAGTACGGCATCGGCAACGGCACCAGCATGATCATCTTTGCCGGGATCGTGGTGGACTGGCTACCGCAGCTTTTCCGCACCGCGGGTCTCATCCGCACCGGGGAGGTCAACCTGGTGGCCTTCCTCTTTTTCCTGGCCTTTATCGTCTTGGCCTTTGCCGGGATGGCGGCGGTGCAACAGGCGGAAAGGCGCATCCCTGTCCAGTACGCCAGGAAGGTGGTGGGCAGGAGGGTCTATGGGGGGCAGGCCACCTATATCCCCATCAAGCTGAACGCCGCTGGCGTCATCCCCATCGTCTTCGCCGCCGCCATCCTGCAGATCCCCATCTTCCTCACCGCCCCCTTCCAGGACAACCCGGTCCTCCAGGCCATCGCCAACTTCTTCAACCCCATCCGCATCTCTGGCCTCCTCATCGAGGTGGTGCTCATCGTCCTTTTCACCTACGTCTACACCGCGGTCCAGTTTGACCCCAAGCGGATTGCGGAAAGCCTCAGGGAGTATGGGGGGTTCATCCCGGGTATCCGTCCCGGCGAGCCCACGGTGAAGTTCCTGGAGCACATCGTCTCCCGCCTGACCCTCTGGGGGGCCCTTTTCCTGGGGCTGGTGGCGGCCTTGCCGCAGATCATCCAAAACCTCACCGGGGTGAAGAGCATCGCCTTTTCTGGCATCGGTCTTCTCATCGTGGTGGGCGTGGCCTTGGATACCCTTAGGCAGATCGAGAGCCAGCTGATGCTGAGGAACTACGAAGGGTTCCTTTCCAAGGGCCGCATCCGCGGCCGCACGCGTTAGGGGGGAAGATGGGGGAAGCGGTGATCTTCTTGGGGCCGCCGGGGGCGGGAAAGGGCACCCAGGCGGCCAGGATGGCGGAGGAGCTGGGCTTTAAGAAGCTCTCCACCGGGGACATCCTGCGGGACCACGTGGCCCGGGGAACACCCTTGGGGCAACAGGTGAAGCCCATCATGGACCGGGGGGACCTGGTTCCCGATGACCTCATCCTGGCCCTAATCCGGGAGGAGCTTTCGGAGCGGGTGATCTTTGACGGTTTTCCCCGCACCCTGGCCCAGGCGGAGGCCCTGGACCACCTGCTCCAGGCCACCGGAACCCGGCTCCTTGGGGTGGTGCTGGTGGAGGTTCCGGAGGAGGAGCTCATGGCCCGCATGCTCAAGCGGGCGGAGCTCGAGGGGCGCTCGGACGACAACGAGGAGACCATCCGGCACCGGCTCCGGGTCTACCGGGAGAAAACCCAGCCCTTGGTGCAGTACTATGAAAAAACGGGTGCCTTGAGGCGGGTGGACGGCCTGGGTACCCCCGATGAGGTCTACGCCCGCATCCGGGCAGCCCTGGGAATCTGATGGCCATCAAGCTGAAGAGTCCATGGGAGATTGAGCGCATGCGGGAGGCGGGAGCCCTCCTCACCGAGGTGGTGGAGGAGGTGGGCCGGCACGTGGAGCCCGGCATCACCACCAAGGAGCTGGACCGGATCGCCTACGAGGCCATAAAAAAGCGCAAGGCCAAGCCGGCTTTCCTGGGCCTTTACGGGTTTCCCGCCACCTTGTGCACCTCGGTGAACGAGGTGGTGGTCCACGGCATCCCCTCGGAGGAGCCCCTAAAGGAAGGGGATATCCTTTCCGTGGACGTGGGTCTCATCTACGGGGGGTTTGCCGCCGACATGGCCCGCACCTTTCCCGTGGGCAAGGTTTCCCCGGAGGCGGAAAGGCTCATCCAGGATACCGAGGCCGCCTTTTGGGAGGGGATGAAGTACCTCAGGCCCGGCTACCGCATAGGGGATGTGGCCCATGCGGTGCAGACGTTTCTGGAAAGCCGCGGGTATGGGGTGGTGCGGGAGTTCGTGGGGCACGGGGTGGGGCGCGAGATCCACGAGGACCCACAGCTGCCCAACTTCGGCAAACCGGGAACGGGCCCCAAGATCCGGCCGGGCATGACCCTGGCCCTCGAGCCCATGGTCACCTTGCGCCCGGCTTCTGTGGTAATATTGGAAGATGGCTGGACGGCGAGCGCCGGAGCGGGCAACCTCGCCGCCCACTACGAGAACACCGTCTTGGTGACGGAGGAGGGCCCGGAGCTTCTCACCGGGGTTTCCCTGGTGCGGGCGCGGTAGGAGGGGTATGGCGAAGGAGAAGGACACCATTCGGGCAGAAGGCGTGGTTACCGAGGCCTTGCCCAACACCACTTTTCGGGTGAAGCTGGACTCGGGACCGGAGATTCTGGCCTACATCTCGGGCAAGATGCGCATGCACTACATCCGCATCCTGCCTGGGGACCGGGTGGTGGTGGAGATTACCCCCTACGACCCCACGCGGGGCCGCATCGTGTACAGGAAGTAGGAGGCGAGATGAAGGTACGGGCATCGGTTAAAAAGATGTGCGACAAGTGCAAGGTGGTGCGCCGGCACGGTCGGGTGTACGTGATCTGCGAGAACCCCAAGCACAAGCAGCGGCAAGGGTAAGGAGGGAACGTGGCGAGGATTGCAGGTGTGGAGATTCCTAGGAACAAGCGGGTGGATGTGGCCCTCACCTACATCTACGGGGTGGGGCCGGCCCGGGCCAAGGAGGCTCTGGAGAAGACGGGCATCAATCCGGCGACCCGGGTGAAGGACCTCACCGAGGCGGAGGTGGTGCGCCTTCGGGAGTACGTGGAGAACACCTGGAAGCTGGAAGGTGAGCTCAGGGCTGAGGTGGCCGCCAACATCAAGCGCCTCATGGACATCGGCTGCTATCGGGGCCTCCGCCACCGCCGCGGATTGCCGGTGAGGGGGCAGCGCACCCGCACCAATGCCCGTACCCGCAAGGGTCCCCGCAAGACGGTGGCGGGTAAGAAGAAGGCGCCTAGGAAGTAGTTCTAGGGCCAGTGGATACTCCTAAAGCTGAGGGAGAGTATGGCCAGAAAAGCGACCAAGAAAAAAGTCAAGCGACAGGTGGCCAGCGGGAAGGCGTATATCCACGCCTCCTACAACAACACCATCGTCACCATCACCGACCCGGACGGCAACCCCATCACCTGGTCCTCGGGTGGGGTCATCGGCTACAAGGGGAGCCGCAAGGGCACCCCGTATGCGGCCCAGCTGGCGGCCATGGATGCGGCCAAGAAGGCCATGGCCTACGGCATGCAGAGCGTGGACGTTATCGTGCGCGGCACCGGGGCGGGTCGGGAGCAGGCCATCCGGGCCCTTCAGGCCTCGGGTTTGCAGGTGAAGTCCATCGTGGACGACACCCCTGTGCCCCACAACGGCTGCCGGCCTAAGAAGAAGTTCCGCAAGGCGTCATAAGGAGTAGGAGAAGATGGGTCGTTACATTGGTCCAGTTTGCCGTCTTTGCCGCCGGGAAGGAGTCAAGCTCTACCTGAAGGGGGAGCGTTGCTATAGCCCCAAGTGCGCCATGGAGCGCCGCCCCTACCCTCCGGGGCAGCACGGGCAGAAGCGCACCCGCCGCCCTTCGGACTACGCGGTGCGCCTGAGGGAGAAGCAGAAACTCCGCCGCATCTACGGGATCTCCGAAACCCAGTTCCGCAACCTCTTTGAGGAAGCCAGCCGCAAGAGGGGGGTTACGGGTACCGTCTTCCTGGGGCTTTTGGAGTCCCGCTTGGACAATGTGGTCTATCGGCTGGGCTTTGCCGCTAGCCGCCGCCAGGCGCGGCAGATGGTGCGCCACGGCCACATCACCGTGAACGGCCGCCGGGTGGACCTTCCCGCCTACCAGGTGAAGCCCGGGGATGAGATCGCCATCGCCGAGGGTAGCCGCAACCTGGCCTTCATCCGGGAGAACCTCGAGGCCATGAAGGGCCGCAAGGTGGGTCCCTGGCTCTCCTTGGATGTGGAGGGGATGAAGGGTAAGTTCCTGCGCCTGCCCGATCGGGAGGACCTGGCGCTTCCCGTGAACGAGCAGCTGGTGGTGGAGTTCTACTCCAGGTAGCCCTGAAGGGGCCGGCTTGGCCGGGCCCATGCGTTGCCGGCAAGGAGGTCTATGTTAGAGAGCAAGCTGAAAGCCCCGGTCTTCACGGTGCGCACCCAGGGGCGGGAGTACGGGGAGTTTGTCTTGGAGCCCCTGGAGCGGGGATTCGGCGTCACCCTGGGCAACCCCTTGAGGCGGATTCTCCTTTCCTCTATTCCCGGGACCGCGGTCACCAGCGTGTACATTGAGGACGTCCTCCACGAGTTCTCCACCATTCCCGGGGTCAAGGAGGACGTGGTGGAGATCATCCTGAACCTCAAGGAGCTGGTGGTGCGCTTCCTGGACCCCAGGATGCAGACCACCACCCTGGTCCTAAAGGCCCAAGGCCCTAAGGTGGTCAGGGCGGGGGATTTTGTCGTGCCACCCGATGCCGAGATCCTAAACCCCGATCTTCCCATCGCTACCTTGGAGGAGGGGGGTAAGCTCTACATGGAGGTGCGGGTGGACCGGGGTGTGGGGTATGTGCCCGCCGAGCGCCACGGGATCAAGGACCGCATCAACTCCATCCCCGTGGACGCCATCTTCTCCCCCGTACGCCGGGTGGCCTTCCAGGTGGAGGATACCCGGCTTGGCCAGCGCACCGACCTGGACAAGCTGACCCTAAGGATCTGGACGGACGGCTCCGTGACCCCCTTGGAGGCCCTGAACCAGGCGGTGGAGATCCTCAAGGAGCACCTCTCCTATTTCGCCAACCCGCAGGCCACCGCCCTGCCTGCCCCCGAACCCGCTTCGGTGGAGCGCGCGGGAGGGGAGGAGGAGCTGGACCTGCCTTTGGAGGAGCTTGGGCTTTCCACCCGGGTTCTCCACAGCCTCAAGGAGGAGGGGATCGAGTCGGTGCGGGCGCTTTTGGCCTTGAACCTCAAGGACCTGAAGAACATCCCCGGCATCGGGGAGAGGAGCCTCGAGGAGATCCGCGAGGCTTTGGCCAAAAAGGGATTCGCCTTAAAGGAGTGAGACCATGCGCCACCTGAAGTCTGGAAGGAAGCTGAACCGCCACTCTTCCCACCGCCTGGCCCTTTACCGCAACCAGGCCAAAAGCCTTCTTCTCCATGGCCGCATCACCACCACCGTGCCCAAGGCCAAGGAGCTCACGGGCTTTGTGGACCACCTCATCCACCTGGCCAAGCGGGGGGACCTGCACGCCCGCCGCCTGGTGCTGAGGGATCTGCAGGACGTGAAGCTGGTGCGGAAGCTCTTCGACGAGATTGCCCCCAGGTACCAGAACCGCACCGGGGGGTATACCCGGGTCCTCAAGCTGGCGGAACGCCGGCGGGGGGATGGGGCGCCCTTGGCCCTGGTGGAGCTGGTGGAGTAGGAGCGCCCCAAAAGGGAGAAGGATGCCCGTAAGCGCCGGGCCCCAGGAGGGGGTGCCGGCGCTTACGCCTTCTCCCCTCCTTGCCCCTGAAGGAGCCTTAGGAGCTGGTCCTCCAGCTCGCCGATGTAGGCGGCCAGGGTGTTCCCGTGCTTTTCCAGGGTTTCCGCCACGCGGGCCTCGAGGGCCCGGATCTCCTCCCTTTCCGCCTCCGCCAGGCGCTTGAACTCTGCTTCCAGGTAGCTCCTGAGCTCGGTGTAGCGGCTTTGCTCCGCCTCCTCGGCCAGCTTCTTGTAGTGGAGAAGCTCCCGGGCGTAACGCCTCACCTCCAAAAGGGCTGCGGTTTCCAGGCCGATGGTGAAGATGAGGTAGAGGAGGGAAACCACCCCCAGGGCCACCACCAACACCAGGCCCAAGGGGGCCTCCACCCGGGTGAGGCCCAGGGAGAGGGAGGTGGGCTTGGTGATCTCCCCCCAGTTGAGCCAGGAGAAAAGGACCAAGAGAAGGAGGACGAGGAGGACAAAGAGGGTGCGCGCGCTCATAAGGCCTCCATAGGACACTGGGGGGATTATACACTCTTCCCCATGGGCTACCCCTATCTGCTCCTGGCCGCCTTCCTTTGGGGGCTCATCGGCCCCATAAGCCGCCTGGCCTTTGAGGAGGGGCTCACCCCGCTTTCCGTGGCCTTTTTCCGGGCGGCCATTGCCTGGGTGTTCTTCGGCCTGCACGCCCTTTTCCTGCGCCAGGTTAGGGTGGAGGGGCGGGATATCTTGCCCCTCCTTCTCTTCGGCTTGGTGGGGGTTTCCCTCTTCTACGGTTCCTACCAGCTTTCGGTGGTCCACGGGGGGGCGGCCTTGGCCTCGGTCCTCCTCTATACGGCCCCGGCCTGGGTGGCCCTGCTTTCCCTAGTCATCCTAAAGGAGCCCCTGGACCGCACCGGCCTTTTGGCGGTGGCCCTGACCCTTCTGGGGGTAGGGCTCATGGGCATGGGGGGAGGAAGTGGGGTAAGGGTCTTGTCCCTGGCCCTTTTCTTTGGACTCCTTTCCGGGTTCACCTATGCCCTTTACTACATCTTCGGCAAGCTTTACCTTCCCCGCTACGCCACCCCCACCCTCTTCCTCTACGCCCTGCCCGTGGGGGCCTTGGGGCTTCTGCCCTGGGTGGAGCTTACTCCCTTAAGCCCAAGGGCCATGGGGGCCTTGGTCTTTTTGGGCATATTTTCCACCTACGGTGCCTATTTGGCGTACTATGCGGGGCTCAAACGCCTTCCTGCCACCCGGGCCAGCGTGGTGGCCACCCTCGAGCCCGTGGTGGCCAACCTGTTCGCTTTCCTCTTCTTTAGGGAGGTGCTTTCCCCCTGGGCCTACTTGGGGGCAGGCATGGTGCTTTGGGCGGTGCTCCTCACGGTGCGGCGCTAGGGGCTTTGTCCTCAGGGCAGCCAGGCCTGGAGGTAGGGTTGCCAGTCCTCGGGTACCTCCTTGAGGTCGGAAAGAAAAAGGGGCGCCTTGGGCGCCCGAGGGGGCTTTAGTAGGCGCATCCCCGCCTCCTCGGGGGTGCGGTCCCCCTTTTTCAGGTTGCAGGGGCGGCAGGCGGCCACCAGGTTTTCCCAGGTGCTTTGGCCACCCCGGCTTCGGGGAAGCACGTGGTCCACGGTGAGCTCTCCTCCTTGCCGGCCGCAGTACTGGCAGGTGTAGCGGTCCCGCCTCAGGATGTTGCGGCGGTTCAGGGGGATGCGGCTTGGCCCCCGCCGCACCAAGCGCTTCAAGCGGATGACGCTGGGGACGGGAATCCGGGTGGAAGGGGTGTGCAGGTAGCGCCCGCTTTCCGAGAGCATCTCGGCCCCTCCGGAAAGCACCAGGAGGACGCTTCGCTTGATGCTGGCAAGCCCCAATACCTCGTAGGCGGCGTTCAGCACCAGGACCCGGGGGGCATCCAGGTCCAGGGCCTTGCCAGGAGGACCCACGTCCTTAGGATAACAAAGACCCCTCCCCTGGAGCTGTGCTATGCTTAGAGCAACGACGGGTTTGGAGGCCCTTATGACGAAACCTTTTTCCAAAACCCTTACCCTTCTCCTCGGGCTGGGTTTGGCGTTGGCCCAGACCCCAGGGGAACGGGCGGAATCCCTCTTCAAGGCAGGGGAGTATGCCAAGGCAGCCTTGGCCTATGAGGAGGTTTTGGCCCAGGACTACGGCCGGTTTGAGGCCCACCTGGGCCTAGGGGTAAGCCTCTTCCGTCTAGGCCGCCTCGAGGAGGCGCGCTTCGCCTTTGACCAGATGGTCCGGGTTTTCCCCGACCGTTACGAGGGCCATTACAACCTGGGCCAGGTTTACCTGCGCCTGGGGAAGCCCAAGGAGGCGGCGGAGGCCTTTGCCAAGGCGGCGGAGCTTTCCCCCACGGAGGAGGCCTACCTGGGGTGGGCCAGCGCCCTCACCCAGGCGGGCCGGGCCAAGGAGGCGGCGGAGGTGTTGAAGAAGGGGCTTACCCCGGAGCGGAGCCCCGCCTACCACCTGGCCCTGGCCCAGGCCCTTTACGCTTCCGGGGCGCGGGCCGAAGCGGTGCCGGTGCTCTACGGCCTTCTCAACCGGGAGCCTAAGGTGGCCGAGGGCTGGGACCTGCTGGCCCGCATCCTGGCGGAGGAGGGGCTTAGGGAAAGGGCCCTTAGGGAGCTGGACCGGGGTCTTAGGGCGGTGGAGGGGAAGGCTAGGGCCAGGCTCCTCCTGCGCAAGGCCCTTCTTTCCTCCCGTCCGGAGCCCTTGCTGAAGGAGGCTTACGCCCTGGATCCCTCCCTCTGGGAGGCCGCTTACCTCCTGGGGCAGGCCCGCCTCCAGGCGGGGGATGCCCAGGGGGCCTTGGGCTACCTGGTGGCGGCCTACCGCATAAGCCTCGAGCCCCAGGTGGCCCTGTCCATGGCCGTGGCCTACCTGCGGCTTAGGGACTACAAGAGCGCCTACCGCTATGCGGAGGAGGCAGGGCCTCCGGGAAGCTTCCTCAAAGCCCAGGCCGCCTACGCCTTGGGCCGGGAGGAGGAGGCGTTGCGGCTCCTCGAGGGGCTCCCAACCCCAGAGGCCCAGGCCCTTAGGGGCGCGTTGCTCTTGGAGATGGGCCGCCTCGAGGAGGCCTTGGCCCTCCTCCGCCCCCTCTACGAGTCCGGCCGGGATCCGGGGGTGGGGGTGAACCTGGCAGCGGCCCTGGTGGCCCTGGGGCGGTTTGGCGATGCGGAGCTGGTCCTCAGGGAGGTGTTACAGAGGGCGCCTAAGCAGGCGGCGGCCTGGTACAACCTGGGCCTAGCCTTGAAGGGCCTGGGCCGGGAGGCGGAGGCGGAGCGGGCCTGGGTGCAAGCCGCGGCTTTGGGTTCGGAGGAGGCAAAGGCCCTCTTGCGGAGGTAAGATGCGCTGGTTACGGGAGAACTGGCTGGACTTCCTCATCTTCCTCCTCATCGCCTTGGTGGCGGCGGGCATCGTCCTCTACCTGACGGGCATCAACCCCTTTGCCCGGCCCAAGGCGGGTGCCCCCCCTGCACCTGAACCGGCTGTGGCCCAGCCGCCCCAGGTGGCGCCCGGTCCCCCGTCGCCTCCTTCCGAAGCCAAGCCCCCTCCTGAACCCGTGGTTACCGTGCTTCCCTTGCCGCAGGCCCCTATGGAGCCGGCTCCCACTGGGCCCGCGCCTGAACCCAAGCCCCAGGCCCCCGCCAGGCCTGGGTCCTCGTCCTTGGCCCCCGCGCCGGGCGGGGCTTACCGGGTGGCGGTGGGGGCCTTTGCCAACCCGGAGAACGCGGCCAGGCTTCGCCAGGAGCTTTTGGGAAAGGGGTACCCGGCTCGCCTGGAGCCTTCGGGGAACCTGACCCGGGTGGTGGTGGGCCCTTACGCCAGCGAGGCCGAGGCGCGCCGGGTGGCGGAGGCCCTGGCCTCCTACGGGGCCCAGGTCCTCCGGGGCGGGAAGGCATCACCCCCCTCGAGCTCCCTTTACCTCCAGGTGGGGGCCTTCGGGAAGGAGGAAAACGCCCTGGCCCTGGCGGGGAAGCTTAAGGAGATGGGCCTTCCGGTGGTCCTGGTGGGGGATGGGGTTTACCGGGTGCGGGTAGGCCCGGTGGCTGAGGAGGAAAAGGAGGCCATCAAGGCCAGGGTGCAGGCCTTGGGCCTCGAGGCCCTGGAGGTGCGATGAAGGTTCCCAGTGCCGCCATTAGCCGTTTGGTCACGTATCTGCGCATCCTGGAAGAGCTGGAGGCCAAGGGCATTCACCGCACCAGCTCGGAACAGCTGGCGGAGGAGGCCCAGGTTACGGCGTTTCAGGTACGCAAGGACCTTTCCTACTTTGGTTCCTACGGCACCCGGGGGGTGGGCTACACGGTACCCGTGCTCAAGCGGGAGCTCCGCCATATCCTGGGCCTTAACCGCAAGTGGGGCTTGTGCATCGTGGGCATGGGCCGTCTGGGCAGTGCCCTAGCCGACTATCCCGGGTTTGGCGAAAGCTTTGAGTTGCGGGGGTTCTTTGATATAGATCCCGAAAAGATCGGGCGCAAGGTGGGAAGCGGGGTGGTGGAACACCTGGACCTCCTGCCCCAGCGGGTTCCGGGCCGCATAGAGATCGCCCTCCTCACCGTGCCCCGCGAGGCAGCCCAGGAGGCTGCCGACCGCTTGGTGGCGGCCGGGATCAAGGGTATCCTCAACTTCGCCCCCACCGTGCTGGAGGTGCCCAAGGAGGTGGCGGTGGAGAACGTGGACTTCCTGGCGGGCCTGACCCGGCTCAGTTTTGCTATACTCAATCCCAAGTGGCGCGAGGAGATGATGGGGTGAGATTATGAAGGGACTTAGGATCCTCTGGGCTTTGGCCTTGGCGCTGATGCTTTCCGCCTGCACGGATGTTTTCCTCCAGCAACCCTACCGGGTGCTTCTTGATCCCGCGCAGCTCGGCTACGAGGTGGACGAGCAAGGTAGGATCATCGTGGTGGGCAACAATGCCTACGTTCAAGTGGCCCCAGGAGCACCAGGAGGCTATTTAGACCGTTATGAGTATGTGGCGGTGGATGACTCGGGCAACGAGGTGTTTGCGGGTTCCTCCTCAGGCAGCGGCTTCGTGGGGGTGGAGGTACCTCCCGGCCGGGAAGAAGTGGACGGACAGGTAAAGTATGTCCCCAAGCAGTCCGAGCCTTTCCGCTTCAGCCTGGACGGTAAGGTGGCGAGCGAGCACCTCCAGCAGGGAGCTCCCCTCAACTGGCGATACCGGGTCACTTGGTTCGTGACCACGTCCAACGGGAATGAGGTTTCCTGGAGCCAGGAGTATCAGGTGAAGTACCCCCTGAAGTAGGGGCGGAGGTGGCGATGGTGGCGCGTTTCATTCTCACAGGTATTTTGAGCTTGGCCCTTTTGGCCGGTTGCAACAACCTTTCTGGCACAGGTGTTGGGACTCCCTCTAGTTCCATCAACCTGAGCGTTGCTATTAAGGTTCCCGCCGAGGGCGCTTTTACCAACTCTCTGTCGGTGCAAGTGAACGCTACCGCTACTGGGCCTGGGGCGAGGATAGACCGGGTAGAGGTGGCGTACACGGGTCCCCAAAACGGCACCCTAACCCTTGTTCCCAGCGGAGGCACCTGGCAGGGGATGTTACCCAGTTCCCTCCCCTCTGGGGTTTACAGGCTCACACCTAGGGCCGGGGCAGGATCGGTGGAAAAGCAGGGTGATCCCGTAAGCTTTACTCTGGACCGCGACCCTCCCAGCGTTAGCTTTATTTCGGTTCCTACCCTCCTAGGCCAGGAAGCGGTGGAGGTGCGGGCGAGCGCTACGGATACCCTTTCCGGCGTGGCTGAGGTTCGGCTGTTTGCTGGCACGAAAGATTTGGGTGCCTTTACCTTGGACAACGGGGTCTACACCTTTAATCTCAGCCCAAATGTTCTTCCTGAGGGCGTTGTCAGCCTCCGAGCCGTAGCTAGGGATCGTGCGGGGAATGAGGGGAGTGTCTCCCAAAGCCTTAACGTGGACCGCACTCCGCCCGTGGTGGTGTGGAAGGCACCGGCGGATGGGGCGCAGGTATCTGG
>NZ_JAKTNU010000018.1 GCF_022760955.1 Thermus neutrinimicus | reverse complement strand
TCCACGTGGGCGCAGGTCCATCCTAAAGGGGTGGTCCCACGTTTTGACGTGTACTGAGGACCGAGGGTTACTTCTTTTCACAAATAAGAACATCTACTTCGGGGGTGCCAAACTGCGTCGGATTCCTCTAAGCAAGGTAATGGGTTTACGGCTCTTCAAAGACGGGGTTGAAGTGCATATGGACGGTACAAAATCGAAACCCTTGGTTTTTGGTGTCAACGACCCAGTTTTCATCGCCAACCTCATCAACGCACTTCAGTGAATCAGCACCATAGCTATCTCCAGCCCTTCCGGTAGAAGGAAAGCCCTGACCCCATCGGTGCCGAAGATGACATAGGGCACCCGCCAGCGGGCCTCGCGGATATCGGTGGGGCTGGGGAAGGCGGGCCCCTTGGGGTGGGAGTGGTAGATGGCCAGGAGGGTTAGGCCCTCCTTTTCCATCTCCCTTAGGGCCCGAAGCAGGGCCACGGGCTCGGCCAGATACCCTACCCGGGGCTCCGGGTGGGCGTTGGGCAGGGGGATCACCCTCTCCACCTCCCGCCTCCCCGCCCAAAGCCCCACCCCTTCCTTGGGCACCTCCCTATCGAGGTGGGCGCGGGTTTCCTCTAGAAGCCTCCTGGGCACGTAGAGCACTTGGGACAATCGCCCCCTCCTTAGGCCTATACTATGGGCACCAAGAAGGAGGGAAGATGATCCCAGGAACCTCTCCCATCCGAACCGTGGCCCTGGTGGGCCATGCGGGAAGCGGCAAAACCACCTTGACCGAGGCCCTGCTTTTCCGAACCGGCGCCAAGGAGCGCCTGGGCCGGGTAGAGGACGGAACCACCACCACCGACTACACCCCCGAGGCCAAGCTCCACCGCACCACGGTGCGCACCGGGGTGGCCCCCCTGAGGTACAAGGACCACCGCATCTTCCTCCTGGACGCCCCCGGCTACGGGGATTTCGTGGGGGAGATCAGGGGGGCTTTGGAGGCCGCCGACGCTGCCTTGGTGGCCGTATCCGCGGAAAACGGGGTGCAGGTGGGCACGGAAAGGGCCTGGACCGTGGCCGAAAGGCTGGCTCTTGCCCGCATGGTGGTGGTCACCAAGCTGGACAAGGGCGGGGACTACTACGCCCTTCTGGAGGACCTCCGGGCCACCTTGGGGCACATCCTGCCCATCGACCTGCCCCTTTACCAAGGGGGGCGCTGGGTGGGCCTTATCGATGTCTTCCACGGTAAGGCCTACCGGTACGAGAAGGGGCAGGAGGTGGAGGTACCCGTGCCCGAGGAGGAACGGGAACGGGTGGAGCGCTTCCGCCAGGAGGTCCTCGAGGCCATCGTGGAAACCGACGAAACCCTTCTGGAAAAGTACCTGGAGGGAGAAGAGGTGACCGGGGAGGCCCTGGAAAGGGCCTTCCATGAGGCGGTGCGCAAAGGCCTCCTCTACCCGGTGGCCTTGGCCTCGGGCACGGAAGGCATTGGGGTTTTGCCCCTTTTGGACCTGATCCTGGAGGCCCTTCCTTCCCCGGAGGAACGCTTCGGGGAAGGCCCTGCCCTGGCCAAGGTCTTCAAGGTGCAGGTGGACCCCTTCATGGGCCAGGTGGCCTACGTGCGCCTCTACCGGGGCAGGCTGAAGCCAGGGGACGCCTTGCAAAGCGAGGCCGGAACCGTGCGCCTCCCCCACCTCTACGTGCCCATGGGCAAGGACCTCCTGGAGGTGGAGGAGGCGGAGGGAGGGTATATCCTAGGCCTCCCTAAGGCGGAACTCCTCCACCGGGGCATGGTGCTATGGCAAGGGGAAAGGCCGGAAAGCGAGGCGGTGCCCTTCGCCCGCCTGCCCGAGCCCAACGTGCCCGTGGCCATCCGGCCCAAGGGCAAGACCGACGAGGCCAAGCTGGGGGAGGCCCTGAGGAAGCTCCTGGAGGAGGACCCCAGCCTCAAGCTGGAGCGCCAGGAGGAGACGGGGGAGTTTTTGCTTTGGGGACACGGGGAGCTTCACCTCACCACCGCCAAGGAGCGCCTGGCCGACTACGGGGTGGAGGTGGAGTTTTCCGTGCCCAAGGTTCCCTACCGGGAAACCATCCGCAAGGTGGCCGAGGGGCAGGGCAAGTACAAGAAGCAGACCGGGGGGCACGGCCAGTACGGGGATGTGTGGCTCAGGTTGGAACCCGCCCCCGAATACAGCTTTGAATGGCGCATCACCGGGGGGGTGATCCCCAGCAAGTACCAGGAGGCCATTGAGGAGGGGATCCTCGAGGCGGCCAAAAAGGGGGTTCTGGCGGGCTACCCGGTGATGGGCTTCAAGGCCATCGTCTACAACGGCTCCTACCACGAGGTGGACTCCTCCGACCTCGCCTTCCAGATCGCCGCCAGCATGGCCTTTAAGAAGGTGATGGAGCTGGCAAGCCCGGTTCTCCTGGAACCCATCTACCAGATCAAGGTGATCGCCCCCCAGGAGCGGGTGGGGGATATCCTCTCCGACCTCCAGGCAAGACGGGGGCGGATCCTGGGCATGGAACAGGAAGGGGCCCTGGCGGCGGTGCGGGCCGAGGTGCCCCTGGCCGAGGTCTTGGAGTACTACAAGGCCTTGCCCAGCCTCACCGGGGGAGCGGGGGCCTACACCCTGGAGTTCAGCCACTACGCCGAGGTCCCCCCTCACCTGGCCCAGAAGGTGATCCAGGAGCGCAAGGCCATGGAGGAATGAGGAGGCCATAGGGCAGTGGAAGAACTCCCGGCCATCTCCCGACTGAAGGAGGCGCTCAGCCAGGTTCTCTTCGGCCAGGAGGAGGTGATCGAGGCCCTCCTGGCCACGGTCCTGGCCCGGGGGCACGCCCTTCTGGAGGGGGTACCGGGCTTGGGGAAGACCCTCCTGGCGGAAGGCTTCGCCAGGGGAAGCGGCCTCAGCTACAAGCGCATCCAGTTCACCCCCGACCTCCTCCCCCAGGACCTCACGGGAAGCGAGGTGTTTCGGGAGGGGCGGTTTGAGTTCGTGAAAGGCCCCCTCTTCGCCCAGGTGGTCCTGGCGGACGAGATCAACCGGGCCCCGCCCAAGGTGCAGTCGGCCCTCCTCGAGGCCATGCAGGAACGGGCGGTGACCGCGGGAGGGGTGCGCTACCCCTTGCCCGAGCCCTTCTTCGTGGTGGCCACGCAGAACCCCCTGGAGCTGGAGGGCACCTACCCTCTTCCGGAGGCCCAGCTGGACCGCTTCACCGCCAAAATCCCCTTCCGTCCCCCCAGGCGGGAGGTGTGGCTCAGGATCCTCACGGAAGAGCCCCGGATCCCGGAACCCCTGGGGGTGGACTTCCCCAAGGCCCAGGAGGAGGTGGGGGGAATACGGGTGGCCAAGGAGGCCCTCGAGGCCATCACCCACGTGGCCTTCCTCTCCCAGGAGGATCGGCGCCTGCGCATGGGCCTCTCTCCCCGGGGGGCCAAGGCCTGGCTGGCCCTGGCCCGGGCCTTGGCCTACCTCAGGGCCAAGCCCCTGGTGGACTGGAAGGAGCTTAAGGACGCGGCCTTCCTAGCCCTTCCCCACCGGCTTTTCCTCACGGAGGAGGCCCTTTACGAGGGGGAAAGCGCGGAGGGAATCCTGAAGGAGCTTCTCAAAAAGGGGGGCATCCCCTAGGAAGGAGGCAGGGTATGCGCTGGATTCGGTTTTTCCACGAGGTGGGCCTGGAGGATGTGCCTTTGGTGGGGGGTAAGAACGCCTCCTTGGGGGAGATGATCCGGGAGCTAAGCCCCTTGGGGGTAAAGGTGCCCGGGGGGTTTGCCACCACCAGCGAGGCCTACTGGCATTTCCTCGAGGCCAACGGGCTCAAGGAGGCCATCGCCCAGGAGCTAAAGGGCCTGGACCCCGATGACCCCATCCTCCTGGCACGGGCCAGCCGCCGCCTGAGAAACCTGATCCTAAAGGGAGGATATCCCAAGGACCTGGAGGAGGAGGTCCGCCTGGCCTACCGGGCGCTCTCCCAGGAAGCCGGGGAGGAAGCCCTTCCTGTGGCGGTGCGCAGCAGCGCCACCGCCGAGGACCTCCCCACCGCCAGCTTCGCCGGGCAGCAGGAAAGCTACCTCTACGTGCAGGGGGAAGAGGACCTTCTCCTCCACGTGAAGCGGGCCATGGCCAGCCTTTTCACCGCCCGGGCCATCAGCTACCGGGCCCACATGGGGTTTGACCACCTCAAGGTGGCCCTCTCCGTGGGGGTGCAACGCATGGTGCGGGCCGACACCGCCACAAGCGGGGTGATCTTCACCCTGGACCCCGACACCGGCCACCGGGGCTTCGTCTACATCACCGCCATCTACGGCCTAGGGGAAAACATCGTCCAGGGGCGGGTGGGGCCTGACGCCTACTACGTGCACAAGGAAACCCTTAAGGCCGGCTACCGGGCCTTGGTCCACAAAAAGCTCGGCCCCAAGGAGCTTACCCTGGCCTTCGACCCCAGGGAGGGCCGCCTGAGAAACCGCCCCACCCCCCCTTATCTCCGGAGCCAGTTCGCCCTCTCCGAGGATGAGGCCCTCCTCCTGGCCGACTGGTCCCTTAAGATCGAGGAACACTACAGCGGGAAACGGGGGGCTCCCACCCCCATGGACATCGAGTGGGCCAAGGATGGCCCCACGGGGGAGCTTTTCATCCTGCAAGCCCGGCCCGAAACCGTCCATTCCCAAAAGGCCCCGGTGCTCCGCATCCACCGCCTTTTGGAAAGGGGCGAGGTCCTGGCCGAGGGGCTTGCGGTGGGGGAAGCCATCGCCACGGGGAGGGCCCGGGTGCTTAGGGACCCCAAGGAGATGGACCGCTTCCAGGAGGGTGAGGTCCTGGTCACGGAAACCACCAACCCCGACTGGGAGCCCATCATGAAGCGGGCAGCGGCCATCGTCACCGAACGGGGTGGGCGCACCTCCCATGCCGCCATCGTGGCCCGGGAGCTGGGGGTGCCGGCGGTGGTGGGGGCGGTGGGAGCCACCCGGCTCATCCCCGAGGGGGAAGAGGTCACGGTCTCCTGCGCCGAGGGAGAGGTGGGGCGCATCTACCGCGGCGCCCTGGCCTTTGAGGTGGAGGAGGTGCGCCCGGAAACCCTTCCCAGGACCCGCACCCGGATCCTGGCGAACGTGGGCACCCCGGAGGAAGCCCTAAGGGTGAGCCTCCTGCCCACGGACGGGGTGGGGCTATTGCGCATGGAGTTCGTCTTCGCCAGCCACGTGCGCATCCATCCCCTGGCCTTAACCCGCTTCGAAACCCTGCCCGAGAAGGTGCGGCGCCAGGTGGAGGAGCTCACCGAGGCCTATCCCGACAAACGGGCCTACTTCGTGGACACCCTGGCCCAGGGGATTGGTCTCATCGCCGCGGCCTTTTACCCCAGGCCCGTCCTCCTCCGCTTTTCCGACTTCAAGACCAACGAGTACGCCCGCCTCATCGGGGGGCACCTCTTCGAGCCCAAGGAGGAAAACCCCATGCTGGGCTGGCGGGGGGCAAGCCGCTACTACCACCCCGACTACAAGGAGGGCTTCCTCCTCGAGGTGGCCGCGGTCAAGAAGGTGCGGGAGGAGATGGGCCTCAAGAACCTCATGGTGATGGTGCCCTTCTGCCGCACCCCCGAGGAGGGGGCCAAGGTCTTGGAGGTGATGGCGGAGGGGGGTTTAAAACGGGGAGAGGGGGGCCTCGAGGTCTACGTGATGGCGGAGATCCCCTCCAATGTCCTCGAGGCCGAGGCCTTCGCCGAGCTCTTTGACGGGTTTTCCATCGGCTCCAACGACCTCACCCAGCTGGCTTTAGGCCTGGACCGGGATTCGGAACGGGTAGCCTGGCTCTTCGACGAAAGGCGGGAAACCGTCAAGCTCCTCTCGGCCATGCTCATAGAAAAGGCCCACGCCAAAGGGAAAAAGGTAGGCATCTGCGGCCAGGCGCCCTCCGACTATCCCGAGTTCGCCGCCTTTTTGGTGGCCCAGGGCATTGACTCCCTAAGCCTCAACCCCGATGCCCTCCTGCGCACGGTGAAGAAGGTGGCGGAGATCGAAGCTGCCCTGGGCCCTAGCGCCTGAAGCCCAGGCCAGGGTACTCTGGGGCATGGTCCGTGAGCCCTTTAACGCCCTAAGCCATGCCCTGGGAGTGCCCCTGGCCCTCATGGGAAGCGTCCTCCTCCTTCTCCTTGCCCCCAGGGAGGTTTGGCCCGCCCTCCTCATCTTCGGGCTCACCATGGCCTTCATGTTCGGTGCCAGCACCCTTTACCACGCCCTTCGGGTGGGGGATGGGGCCCTGGCCTGGCTCAGGCGGCTGGACCATGCGGCCATCTTCCTCTTCATCGCCGGAAGCTACACCCCCTTTCTGGTGGAAGGCCTCCAGGAAAGCTGGAGGCCCTTGGCCCTGGGCCTGGTGTGGAGCCTGGCCCTCCTGGGGGTGGGCTTCCGCCTCTTCTTCCTCAGGGCACCCCGTTGGCTTTACACCCTGGCCTACCTGGCCCTGGGGTGGCTTTCGGTCCTCTTTCTCCCCAAGCTCCACCTGCCCCTTCCTACCTTTGGCCTCATGGCCCTCTCCGGGGCCTTCTACACCCTGGGGGCCTGGGTGTATGCGGGAAAGAAGCCTGACCCTTGGCCAGGGAAAGTGGGCTTCCACGGACTGTGGCACCTCCTGGTCCTCCTGGGAAGCCTTTCTATGTACCTGGCGGTTCTAAGCCTGTACACCTAGCTTTCTCATGAGAAAGTGAGTATCCTGGAGGACATGGAACCTCCCCTAATCCTGATCGTGGAAGACGAGAAGGACATCGCCCGCTTCATCGAGCTGGAACTGCAAGCCGAGGGCTACCGCACTGAGGTGGCCTACGACGGCATCACCGGCCTCTCCCGCTTCCGGGAGGTCAACCCCAACCTGGTGATCCTGGACCTGATGCTTCCCGTCATGGACGGGATCGAGGTGGCCAAGCGCATCCGCAAAACCTCCAACGTGCCCATCCTCATCCTCACCGCCAAGGACCGGATCGAGGACAAGGTGGAAGGCCTGGACGCCGGGGCCGACGACTACCTGGTGAAGCCCTTCTCCATAGAGGAGCTTCTGGCCCGGGTACGGGCCCACCTGCGCCGGGTGAGCCCCGCCATCACCGGGGAGATCAGGGTAGCGGACCTGATCATCAACCTCGAGGGCCGGGAAGTTTTCCGCAGCGGCCGGCGCATAGAGCTCTCCAACAAGGAGTTCGAGCTTTTGGAGCTCCTCGCCAAGAACCCGGGGAAGGTCTTCAGCCGCTACGAGATCGAGGAAAAGGTCTGGCCCGGCTACCAGGGGGGGAGCAACGTGGTGGACGTCTACATCGGCTACCTGCGCAAGAAGCTGGAGGCCGGGGGGGAAAGGCGCTTGATCCACACGGTGCGGGGCGTGGGGTACGTGCTCCGTGAGGATTGACGCGACCCTCCCATGCCCCACCTTGAAGAAACCCTAAGGGCCTCCTCGCCGAGGTGCCAAAGCCAGGGCGGGGCGGTATGACCCTGCGCTCCCGCATCACCCTCCTCACCTCAGGCCTCCTTTTGGTAACCCTTTTGGTGCTGGGGCTGGCCCTGGAAGGCCTCTTGCGGGGCTTCCTCTACCGCTCCCTGCGTCAGGAGCTTCTGGAGGCCAGCAACCAGGTGGTCCGCCTCCTTAACCTGGGCGGCCAAGCCCTCCTGGAGGCTGGGCTTCCCGCAAATCTCTACGCGGAACTCCAGCTTCTTCCCGAGGAAAACCCCACCCTTCTGGCCCGGGAAGGGGGAATCAGCCTGCAGAAAAGCCCCGCCCTGGGAAGCCAGCGCCTTCTCCTAGAGGAAGGGGACTACCGCACCCTTTTGGAGCGGGGCGAGACCTGGGCCTACGCCGAGCTGCCACGGGAAGGACCTCCCTTAAAGCTTCTGGTCTACGCCCGCCGGGTGGAGGTCAACCTGGGGGGAACCGTGTGGCGGGGAGCCCTTTTGGTGGGGAAGCCCGTGGAGAGCCTGGAGAGCACCCTCACCCAGTTTGCCCGCATCTATGTGGGGACGGCGCTTCTCGTGCTCCTCCTCTCCATCCTCTTGGCCAGGAACCTGGTGGCCCGGGCCCTGGAGCCCCTGGAATGGGTGGCCCGGCGGGCCGAGGCCATCACCACCCGTCCCGAACCCCTGCCCGAACCCGAGGGGCGGGATGAGGTGGCCACCCTGGTGCGGGCTTTGAACGGCATGCTTTCCCGGATGCAACAGGCCTTCCTGGCCCAAACCCGCTTCCTCCAGGATGCCTCCCACGAGCTCAGAACTCCCCTCACCGCCATTCTGGGCCACGTGGGCTTCCTTTTGCGCCGCACCCCCCTTACCGAGGCCCAGCGGGAGAGCCTCGAGGTGGTGAAGCGGGAAGCGGAGCGCATGGGAAAGCTGGTGTCAGATCTTCTGGAGCTCTCCCAGACCGGTTCCTGGCGCATGGAACCGGCCCCTGTCCGCATCCAAGACCTCCTAGAGGAGGTTAAGGAGGAGTTCGCCAAGAGCTTTGAGGGGGAGATGGAGGTGGAAGCCCCCCCGGAGCTTTGGGTGCAAGGCGACCCGGACCGGCTCCATCAGGTCCTGGCCAACCTCCTCTCCAACGCCATCAAAGCGGGGGCCCGGCACATCTGGCTTAGGGCCTTTGACCTGGGAGAGAAGGTGGTGGTGCGGGTGGAAGACGACGGAGAGGGTATTCCCAACGAGCACCTTCCCCACCTCTTCGAGCGTTTCTACCGGGTGGACAAGGCCCGGGACCGGGAACGGGGAGGGTCGGGGCTGGGCCTGGCCATCGTGAAGGCCATCCTCGAGGCTCACGGGGGGGAGATCTGGGTGGAGAGCGAGGTGGGCAAGGGAACCGCCTTCAGCTTCTCCCTTCCTTCAGCCGCGCCACCGCCTCCTCCACGCTGATCTCGCCCCGGCGCAAAGCTTCCAGCACCTCAAGCCTATCCCCCTCTTCCTCCGCGGCCTCGTAACCCAGGGCCTTGAGGAGGGCATCCAACCGGGCCCGCACCGTAGGGTAGGAAACCCCGAGGATCCTCTCCACCTCCTTAAGGTTGCCCCGGGCCTTCACGAAAAGCCTGAGGAAGTCCAGGTGCTCCTTGGAAAGAAGGGCGAACTCGTTCAACTGGAAGCGACCGTGGACCTCGGTGCCGCAAGAGGGGCAAAAGAGGGCCTTCACCGCCAACGGAGCCTCACAGGCTGGGCACCGCACGGGAGCGGGTTTCATCACCATAGCCCCACCTTGATATCTACTTCCTCCGCCTCCACCTCCAGTAGGGTTAAAGGCGGCAGAATCCTAAAGGTCCAAAGGGCACCAAGAGGCAAGGGAATAGGCGCTTCTCCCCGGAAAAGGGCCCGGGTTTTCCAGGCCCAGAAAGCGAACAGCAAAACCCACTCCAGGGCGCAAAGGGGAAGGGGGAGGACCAAGGGCAAAGGGAAAGGCCCCCGCACCCGAAGGTAGAGGAACCTGGGGCGCAAAGGGGGCCAAGCTGGCCTCACACCACCTCCACTAGCACCTGCACGGGCTTGCCCTCTTCCTCCGCCTCGATCTCCACCAACTTCCCCTCGGGCACCCCCTCCCGCACCAGGCGCAAGAGGTCCTTCAAATGCACTCCCCGGTCCTCCAGGGTGAGCTTAGCCTCTTCGGGCAGGAACTTTTCCAAAAGCTCCGCCAAGGCCAGGGGAAGGTTCACGTGAACCCGAACCGGCTTCCCCTTGTCATGGGCCTGGATCCGCACCCTGAGGAGCCTGACAGGGGCCTGCGCCCTAGGCCCAGGGTCCTCCACCGCCCGAAGCAGGGCCAGGGCCTCCTCTACCCCGATCTCGCCGGAACGTACCATCTCCAGAATGCGCCGTTTTTCCTCCATGTCATGCCTCCAATTCCAGATTCCCCATGGCCACCTTAGCCCTGAGCCTAGCCTTCCCCTCTCCCAGGGACCAGCAGGCCGCCACCTGCCGCTAAGGACCCGCCCCCTCGAGGGCCCCCAGGCGCACCTGGGCCTCTAGGTTCGAACCCAGCAAAAAGCGAGGGAGCCTCCGGGGCAAGCCTCTGGGCCCACCTCAAAAGAACCCGGGCTAGCCTGAGACGCCAGGGGGAACGAAGGGGCTTAAGGAGCCTCTCCCGCTCCGCCTCCAAGAGGAGCTCCTCGTGCCGCCTCTTCCCCACCTCTAGGTCCCACCATGGGCTCCACATCCCTCACCTCCTAGTGAAGGATTATAAACCCTCTATTCCCAATCTGTCAAGTTAAGGTTTCTATATCTAAAATCCCAGGCCGGAAGGATGGCGGGAACCCAGGAAAGGGGCGCCGACGAAGGCGAAGAGCAAAAGGGCGTAGGCCAAAAGGAGCAGGGCCATGCGTGGGTAGCCCTGAAGCCTCTCCTCAAGGAGGAAGTACAGGGTAAGGCCCAGCCATCCCAGGAGCACGGAGATCTCCTTGGGATCCAAGGCCAAAGGGCTACCGAAATACCCCCAGGCCCAGGCCATGCCGCTTCCCAGGCCCAAGGTGGTGGCCAGGTACCCTACCCGAAGGTAGCCCTGCTCCAGCCGCCTCAGGCTCCAAAGGGGAGCGGAAAGCAGGGCTTTTTCCGGCACCGACCGCAGGCGCAGGTCCTGCAGGGCACACATCACCCCTGCCCCCACCCCCATGGCCAGGGCCAGGTAGGCCACCAGGAAGGACCCGGCGTGCACCAGGGTAAGGAGGAGGGGCAGGCTTCCCCCCGGATGGGGCAGGGCCTTGAGGGCAAAGAGGCCAAGGAGCATGGCCAGGAGAACCAAGTAGCGGCGCAGAGGGGTAAGCCTCGGCCGTAGGAAAAGGCTCTCGCCCCGCAAGGCCAAAAGCCCCCCAAGGATCAAGGCGGGCTGGGCCGGACCTGAGAAAAACCCCTTGGCGAAGGCATCCGCCAAGGCAGCCCCCAGGTACAAAAGGGCCCCGAGGGAAAGCCCTCGAGGCCAGAACAACCCCACGGCCAAGAGGAGAACCCCCACCAGGGCCAGCAGGGAGACCGCGGTCATAGCTGTGGGGGACGGAAGGCCAAAAGCGGGCACTCCCCAGGACAGGGAGGACCCTGGAGGAACTCCTGGGTCCGGGCCTTCACCGCCAGGATCCAGGGATGGGCCCTGCGCCCCGCCTCCTTGTGCCAGGTGAGGGGATCGGCCTCCGGGTACTCCCGCACCACCTCCCTATAGGCCAGGCCCCTCAGGGCCCGTATGGCCTCCCGCACCCTGTGGCCCGCGTACCACTCCAGGTAGTCCCCCATGGCCCCCTCGATGAGGGCCTCCACCTTGGGCACCTCCCCCAGGCGGGCCCTTAGGTTCTTCTCCACCACCCGCTTTAGGTCGTCCAGGTTGTACAGGTAGGCCTGGGGCAGGCGGCCCACCCGGGGGTCAATGTTGCGGGGCAGGGCGATGTCGATGAGGAAAAGGGGCTTGGACCTCCTCGGCAGGTCCTGCGGCCGCACCAGGTAATGGGGGCTGGCGGCGGAAGCCACCACCAGGTCCGCCTGGCGCAGGACCTGGGGAAGGGCCTCGAGGGCATAGGCCTCCCCCCCAAACCGCTCCGCCAAGGCCCTGGCCCTCTCCACCGTGCGGTTCACCACCAAGACCCGGCCCACCCCCTGGGACTTCAAGTGGGTAAGGAAGAGCTCCGCCATCTCCCCCGCCCCCAGAACCGCCACGGCCAGCCCCGTAAGGTCCCCGTAGACCGCCAGGGCCAGGTCCAAGGCTGCATAGGCCACGCTCACCGCCCCTACCCCGATGCCGGTTTCGCTACGGGCCCGCTTGCCCAGGGCGATGGCAGACTGGAAGGCCTTCTCCAATAGGCTTTCCGTGGCCCCATATTTTCGGGCCAGAAAGAGGGCCTCCCGCACCTGCCCCAGGATCTGCGCCTCCCCCATCACCAAGGAGTCCAGGCCCGCCGCCACCCGAAAGAGGTGCCGCAGAGCCTCTATTCCCTCCTTCTGGTAAAGGTGGTGGGCCTCCACCCCCCGCGCAAGGAGGAGGGCCTTGGCCTCCTTGGGGCTTCCCACCCCGTAGATCTCCGTGCGGTTGCAGGTGGAAAGCACCACCGCCCTCCCCAAGGTGCTTAAGGCCGCCGGCAAGGCCACCACCGGATCCAAGGCCGCCCGCTCCCGCACCTCCACGGGAGCGGTCTTGTGGGAAAGGCCCACCAGGTAAAGGGGCAGGACCATAGTCTTCCGTCAGTATACGCCACCTGGGTAGGAACCAGGATTCCCCTCGCGGGCAACCCTTAACCAAAGCCCTATGAAAGCGCCTGCAGTATGGCCTGGAAAAGCCCCTCTAGGCCCGGCTCCCTTGCCTCCCACACGGCAAAGCCGAGCCGCCTGGCCTCTTCCGCCGTGCTGGGGCCGATGCAGGCCGCCTTGGGCCTCCTAGGGGTATTTAGGGCGTAGGCCCTGGCAGCGCTTGGGCTGAAAAAGGCCACCACCTGGGCCCTTTCCAGGAGGGCCAGCTCCGGAGGGGAAAGCCCCCGCTCCCGGGTGGCGTAAACCTCCAGCCGTTCCACCTCCGTTCCCCGGCCCCTCAGGACCTCCTCCAGGTCCCTTCCCGCCAGATCCCCCGCCACGAAGAGCACCTTTTGGGCCGGGGGAAAGGCCTGCGCCAGGTCCTTGGCCGTGGCCCGGGGAGGGATGAAGGCAGGGGGTAGCCCCCCCAGGCGCAGCACCTCCCCCGTCCCTTCCCCCACCGCCGCCACCTTTAGAAGGGGCCTTCCCGCCTTTTCCCAGGCCCAAAGGAGCCTTTTAGCCCCCTCCTTGGAGGTAACCGCCACCCAGTCTGTGCGGAGGAGTTTCCCCGGAAGCGCCTCGAGGCCCGGAAGGTCCACCTGCTCCAAAAGGGCCACCTCCGCCGCCTCTATCCCCAAGGCACGGAGCCGGTTTAGGAGCTCCTTATCCTTCCCGCGGGTGAGCAGGACCACGGCCTTTGAGCACCTTGTGAAAGAGCTTCATGGCGGCCAAGGCCCGGGGGAAGCCCAGGAAAAGGGCGGACTGCAGGATGGTTTCCCGCACCTCCTCCTCGGTGGCGCCCACCCGCAGGGCTCCCTCCAGATGGGTGGCCAGCTCCTTGGGGCTACCCAGGGCGATGAGGGCGGTGATGGCCAAAAGCTCCCGGGTTTTGAGGTCCAGCCCTGGCCGGGCCAGGACCTCCTCGTAGGCGAAGTCCCGGATGTAGCGGAAAAGATCCTCGTCCACCTCCTTAAGGCTTTCCTCAATGGCCCCTTGCTTCTCCCCCCAGATGGCCCGCCGCACGCTCATGGCAGGTAGTCTAACACCCCTTCAAGCTGGTGAAGGGCCTGGGGATTCTCCCCCAAAGGGTCAAAGAGGAGGGGCCTCACCCCAGCCCCCTTAGCCCCCTTCCAATCGGCCTCCGAATCCCCCACGTGCACCGCCTCCTCGGGAGCCACCCCCAGGGCCTCGAGGGCCTCCTGGAAAAGCCTGGGATCGGGCTTGGCCACCCCGGAAAGGGCGCTCACCGAGAGGTGCTGGAAGTAGGGCCTTAAGCCCACCACCTCCAGGATCTCCGGCAGGGTGGCATCCCAGTTGGACACCACCGCCAGGGCATAGCCCCGCTCCTTCAGGGCCTGTAAGGTGGCCTGAGCCCCAGGCACCACGGGCCAGAACCGGGGATTCCTCCAGTTTTCTACCAGCTCCCGGCTCAGGGCCTCGGCGTGCTCCTCGAGGCCCATCCCTGTAAAGAGCCTGCGGTGGAACTCCCGCCAAAGCCCCAAGGCGGTCTCCAGATCCCGGGCCCCTAGGTGATGATCCTCATAGAAGCGAAAAGCCGCCAAGGCCGCCGCCTTGGGATCCCTTCTGGGCTTAAGACCCCGTTCCTCCAAAAAAGGCAGAAGCCAAAACCGGGGGCTTGCCAGGATCAAGGTGTTGCCCACGTCAAAGAGCACCGCCCGGGTCATGAGCCCAGTCTATACCCTGGCCCTTCTAGCGGGCGTCTAACCCTCAGCGGCTATGGCGGGTGGACCCTCCGGGTGCAGGACCGCACCTGCCGGCCCCTTGGGGGCGTGCGGGTGGACCTCTGGCACACGGATGCCCTGGGGCGCTACCCGGGGGTGCATGCCCCGGGGACCTTCTGCCGGGGCTGGCAGCCCACGGATACCCAGGGCCAGGTGGAGTTTCTCACCCTCCTTCCCGGCGGGTACCCAAGCCGCACCCCCCATCTCCACCTCCGGGTGGAGGGGGAAGGCGGAAGTTTCGCCACCCAGCTTTTCTTCCCCGAGGAAGTCCCGCGTCAGGTCTACGCCCAACCCCCCTATGCCGAAAGGGGGATGCCCCGGATCGGCAACCGCCAGGACATGATCTTCCGAGCCGACCTCCTCCTGGCCCTAAGGCCCGAAGGGGAAGGTTATGGGGGAAGCTTCGTCCTGACCCTGCCCTTTTAGTACCCTTAGGGCATGGTCCCCCGTTACCAGACCCCCGAGATGGCCGAGCTATGGTCGGAGGAAAACCGCTACCGCATGTGGGCCCTGGTGGAGGCCTATGCCCTCGAGGCCTGGGAGGCCCTGGGCCAGGTGCCCGCAGGGCTTGCCCAGAGGCTTCTTGAGCACCTAAACCGGCATCCCCTGGATGCCCGCTTCGCCCAGAGGGTGGCGGAGTTGGAGGAGATCACCCGCCATGACCTGGTGGCCTTCACCCGGGCCCTGGTGGAGTGGACCGGGGACGAGGAGGTGGGGCGCTACCTGCACCTGGGCCTCACCAGCTCGGATATCGTGGATACCGCGCAAAACGCCCTTTTGGTTAGGGCCTTGGACCTGGTCCTCCAGGAGCTCTCAGGGGTCCAGGAGGAGCTTAAGCGCCTGGCCCTCCGTTACAAGCACACCCCAGCCATTGCCCGCACCCACGGGGTCCACGCCGAGCCCACGGGCTTCGGCCTTCGCTTCCTGAGCTTTTACGCCGCCTTCCAAAGGGACGCAGATCGCCTCGAGCGCGCCCAAAAGGCCATCGGGGTGGCCATGCTCTCGGGCTCGGTGGGGAACTACGCCCACATCCCTCCGGAGGTGGAAGCCCACGTGGCCCGGCGGCTTGGCCTAAGCCCAGAGCCCCTTTCCACCCAGGTGGTGCCCCGGGACCGGCACGCGGAGGTGCTGGCCGCCTTGGCCATCCTGGGAGGAAACCTGGAGCGGGTGGCGGTGGAGCTTCGCCACCTCCAGCGCACGGAGGTCCTCGAGGCCCAGGAGCCTTTCCGCGAGGGGCAGACGGGTAGCTCCAGCATGCCCCACAAGAAAAACCCCGTGGGGTTGGAGAACCTCACCGGCATGGCCAGGCTCCTCCGGGGATACCTGGGCCCGGCCCTGGAGAACATCGCCCTGTGGCACGAGCGGGACATCTCCCACTCCTCCGTGGAACGGGTCATCCTCCCCGATGCCACCACCGCCAGCCACTACGCCCTAAGGCGGCTAAAAGGCATCCTGGGGGGTCTTGTGGTCTTTGAGGAAAACCTCAGGCGGAACCTGGACCTGACCCGGGGCCTGGTCTACTCCCAGCAGGTGCTGAACGCCCTCATCGCCCAGGGCCTCCCCCGGGACAGGGCCTACGCCATCGTGCAACGCAACGCCTTAAAAAGCTGGGAGAAGGGCCTCAGCTTCGCCGAGCTTTTGGAAGAGGATCCGGAAAACCCCCTCAAGGGGGAGAGGCTCAAGGCCCTCTTTGACCCCACGCCCTTCCTAAAGCACGTGGACGCCATCTACGCCCGCTTTGGGCTTTAAGCGAGGCGCCTCGGTTTAGCATGGAACCATGCCCCGCTTTAACCGGATCACCCATGATCCCAACCTCTTCGGCGGCAAGGCCACCATCCGCGGCCTGAGGATCACCGTGGCCACCATCCTTCGCCGCCTAGCCCATGGGGAATCCCAAGAGGCCATTCTGCAGGACTATCCAGAGCTGACCCCCGAGGATATCCAGGAAGCCCTGGCCTACGCAGCCTGGCGTCTAGAAGAGGAAGAGCACGTTCTCAGTCCATGAAGATCCTGGTGGACATGAACCTCTCCCCCAGGTGGCCCCAGGTCCTGCGAGAGGCCGGCCACGAGGCCATCTGGTGGAAGGAGGTGGGAGCCGTCAACGCCCCCGATCAGACCCTGTTTGCCTGGGCTAAGGAACACGGCTACATCGTCCTCACCGCCGACCTGGACTTCGCCCACCTTCTGGCCCTTACCGGAGAAAATGGACCCAGCGTCCTCCTTCTGCGCCTAGCCTACCCCGAGCCCCCCGAGGCAACGCCTTGGGTTCTGGCAGCCCTAACCACACACGAGGAGGCCTTAGAAAAAGGGGCTATCGCGGTTATCGGCCCAGAAAGGACCCGGCTACGGCTTCTTCCCCTTCGCTGAGCCGGTAAATCCCTAGGCAAAGCCCCTCCGAAGCGAGGAAAGCCCTTACCCCAACGAGGCTGTAAGGGCCCCGTAGGGGCTGGGTTGGCTAAGGACGCCCAGGTCCAGGGGTAGGACCATGCCTTCCCCATCGGGGCAACCTCCGGGCTTAAAATGAAGACCAGACGGGACGGAGGTCCCAAGCCGGAGGCACATGGAAAAGCTTTACGAGGGCAAGGCAAAAATCCTTTACCCGGATGGTCCCGAGACCTTAAGGGTCTACTTTAAGGACGAGGCCACGGCCTTCAACGCGCAAAAGCGGGGCCTCATCCCCGGGAAGGGAGTGGTCAACAACAAGGTTTCGGCAACCCTGTTTCGCTATCTGGAAGCCCACGGGGTGAAGACCCATTTCCTCGAGGAGCTCTCCGACCGGGAGATGCGGGTCCTGCGGGTGGAGATCCTCCCCCTGGAAGTTATCCTGCGCTTCCAAGCGGCGGGGAGTTTCGCCAAGCGCTACGGGGTGCAGGAGGGCACTCCCCTAAGGGCTCCCTTGGTGGAGTTCTCCCTCAAAAGCGACCCCCTGGGCGATCCCCTGATCTGTCCGGAGGCCATTTTGGCCCTGGGCCTGGCCGCGGAGGAGGAACTCGGCCAGGTGAGGGCCACCACCCTGAGGGTGGGGGAGCTACTGCGGGACTTCTTCGCCCAGAGGGGGCTTGACCTCATCGACTTCAAGCTGGAGTTCGGGAAACGGAATGGGGAGATCCTCCTCGCCGACGAGATCTCCCCGGACACCATGCGCCTTTGGGACCAGAAGACAGGGGAATCCATGGACAAGGACCGCTTCCGCAAGGACCTGGGGGGCGTGGAGGAAGCCTACCAAGAGGTCCTCAAGCGGGTCCTAAAGGAGTAGCCATGCCCAAGTACCAGGCCACCCTGCTCATTGAGCTCAAAGAGGGCATCCTGGACCCCCAGGGCCGGGCGGTGGAGGGGGTCTTGAAGGACCTGGGCCATCCGGTGGAGTCGGTGCGGGTGGGGAAGGTCCTCGAGGTCATCTTCCCCGCGGAAACCCTCCTGGAGGCGGAGGAGAAGGCCAAGGCCATGGGGAAACTCCTCGCCAACCCGGTGATGGAGGTCTTCACCCTGGAAGCCTTAAAGGAACTCCCATGAGATGGGCCATTGTCCGTTTTCCCGGCTCCAACTGCGACGAGGACGCCCGCTTTGCCCTGGAGAAGGCGGGCTTAAAGGCGGAGTACGTGTGGCACACGGAAACGAGCCTAAAGGGCTTTGATGGGGTCTTCCTCCCCGGGGGCTTCAGCTACGGGGATTACCTCCGGGCCGGGGCCCTGGCGGCCAAGAGCCCGGTGATGGAAGAGGTGAGGCGCTTCGCCCGGGAAGGAAGGTTGGTGATCGGGGTATGCAACGGCTTCCAGGTGCTCACGGAAGCCGGCATCCTCCCCGGGGCCCTCCTCGCCAACCTGAACCTCCACTTCACCTGCAAGGAGGTGGGGGTGCGGGTGGAGCGCACGGACCTTCCCTTCACCCGCCTTTACCCAAGGGGGCAGGTGCTCCGCCTGCCCATCGCCCACGCCGAAGGCCGGTACTATGCCGACGCCGAAACCCTGGCCCGGCTGGAGGGGGAGGGCCTGGTGGTCTTCCGCTACGCCCCCTTAAGGGGGGAGGCGGACTACAACCCTAACGGAAGCCTCCACGACATCGCCGGCATCACCAACGAGAAGGGCAACGTCCTCGGCATGATGCCCCACCCCGAGCGGGCGGTGGATGAGGTGTTGGGCGGTACGGATGGGCTCCCCTTGTTCTTAGGTCTTTTAGAGGAGGTAACGGCATGAAACCCAAGGCCATCACCTTTGACTTCTGGGGCACCCTCTTCACCGAGGGGAAGGCGTTTTTGGAAAAGGTCATGCCCGCCCGGTACGAGATCCTTCTGGACGCCCTATCCGAGGCCGGGCACCCGGCGGAGGAGCACGAGGTGCGGGAGGCCTACCGCCAGGCGGCCCTTGCCTTTGAGGAGGCCTGGAAGGCCGGGGAGCACATGTCCGTATACGAACGGGTGGCCCGCATCTTCGCCCTCCTCGGGGCCCCCCACGACCCCGGGCTCATCGCCCTCACCGCCAGGAAGCTGGAGGAAAGCTCCCTTCTGGTGGACCTCGAGGCCCTCCCGGGCGTGAAGGTCCTGAAGGAGCTGGCCCAGAAATACCCCCTGGCCCTGGTATCCGACACCGGCCTCACCCCAGGCCGCCTCCTGCGGGAGCACCTGAGGCGGCAGGGGCTGGATGTCTTCCAGGCCTATAGCTTCTCCGACGAAACCGGCTATGTAAAGCCTAGGGCCGAGGCCTTCCGGGTGGCCCTCGAGGCCCTGGGGGTGGCCCCGGAGGAAGCCCTGCACGTGGGGGACCTGCCCCAGACGGACATCAAGGGAGCCTTCGCCACCGGCTACCCCTGGGCGGTGCAGTACGTGGGCCTGAGGGAGGTGAACGGGGAGATCAAGCCCACGGCCAAGATCAAGGACCACCGGGAGCTTCTTCCCCTTCTAGAGTGATGGAAACCCTAGCCCGAGAAATCGGCATCCCGGAAGAGGAGTACCGGGAGATCACCAAGAGGCTTGGCCGGGAGCCCAACCGGGTGGAGCTCTTCCTCTTCAAGGTGATGTGGAGCGAGCACTGCGCCTACAAGAACTCCCGCCCCCTCCTGAAGGGGCTTCCCAAGGAGGGGGAGGCCGTGCTCCAGGGCCCGGGGGAAAACGCCGGCGTGGTGCGCATCGGCGAGGGCTGGGCCGTAGCCTTTAAGATCGAAAGCCACAACCATCCCTCGGCGGTGGAGCCTTTCCAGGGAGCCGCCACCGGGGTGGGGGGGATCATCCGGGACATCCTGAGCATGGGGGCCCGGCCCATCGCCCTCCTGGACTCCTTGCGCTTTGGCCCTCCGGAGGATGCCCGAAGCCGCTACCTCCTCAAGGGGGTGGTTTCCGGCATCGCCCACTACGGCAACGCCATCGGGGTTCCCACGGTGGGAGGGGACCTCTACTTCCACGAGGGTTACCGGGAAAACCCCTTGGTGAACGCCATGTGCCTGGGGCTTCTCCGGGAGGAACACCTTAGGCGGAGCCAGGCCTCCTTGGGCCGGCCCGTCTACTATGCGGGGGCCAAGACGGGAAGGGATGGGATCGGGGGGGCCGCCTTCGCCAGCCGGGAGCTTTCCGAGGACAAGGAGGAGGACCGGCCGGCGGTCCAGGTGGGGGACCCCTTTTTGGGGAAGCTCCTCATGGAGGCCACCCTCGAGGCCATCGAGAGGGATCTGGTGGAAGGCGTCCAGGATATGGGGGCGGCGGGGCTCACCAGCAGCCTTTCCGAGCTGGCCCACAAGTCGGGCCTCGGGGTGGAGCTGGACCTGGATCGCGTCCCCACCCGGGAAAGGAACATGGGGCCCGAAGAGCTTCTCCTCTCCGAAAGCCAGGAGCGCATGGTCCTGGTGCCCAAGGAGGGCAAGGAGAAGGAGCTCCAGGAGGTCTTCCAGCGGTGGGGCCTGGACTGCGTGCCCGTGGCCAGAACCATCCCCGAGAGGGTCTTCCGCGTCCTCTTCCGGGGCGAGGTGGTGGCCGAGGTCCCCACGGAGGCCCTAGCGGAAGCCCCCACCTACGTGCGCGTGGGAAGGGAGGACCCCGAGATCCAGAGGCTCCGGCAAACACCCCTTCCCCCCCTCACCGCCAACCCCCAGGAGGTCCTCCCAAAGCTCCTGGCCTCCCCCAACCTGGCAAGCCGGGAAGCCGTCTACGAACGCTATGACCACCAGGTGGGAACCCGGACCGCCCTTCTTCCCGGCCAGGGGGATGCCGCGGTGCTCTGGGTGAAGGGAACCCACCTGGGCATCGCCGCCAAGGTGGACCATAACCCCAGGTATAGCCGCCTCCATCCCCGGCTTGGGGCCATGCACGCCTTGGCCGAGGCCTGCCGCAACGTGAGCGTGGTGGGGGCGAAACCCCTGGCCTACACCGACGGCCTCAACCTGGGAAGCCCGGAAACCCCAGAAGGGTACTACGAGCTCCAGGAAACCATCGCCGGCCTTAGGGAGGCCAGCGAGGCCCTGGAGGTGCCGGTGGTCTCCGGGAACGTATCCCTTTACAACGAAAGCGGGGGCAGGCGCATCCCCCCCACGGCCATGGTGGGGGTGGTGGGGGTTCTGGACATAAGGAGGCGGGCGGGGATGGGCTTCCGCCGCCCGGGAGAGGTGATCCTCCTTCTGGGGGAGGAGAAAGGGGAGCTTGGGGGAAGCGAGGTCCTATACCTCCTTGCGGGCCTCGAGGCGGGCCATCCCCCCAAGCTGGACCTAAGGCGGGAGAAACAGGTCCAGGAGGCCATCCGGGAGCTTATCGCCTTGGGCCTCAGCCGCACCGCCCACGACCTGGCGGAGGGAGGGCTTTTGGTGGCCCTGGCGGAGATGACCTTCCCCCATGGCCTGGGGGCCACGGTGGAGGTGCGCACCCCCGGCCTAGCGGCCCTCTTCGGCGAGGCCCCAAGCCGCATCCTCCTCACCGTGGCCAAGGAGGACCTTAAGGAGGTCACCTTCCGCCTGGAGGAAAGGGGCCTTCCCTACCGTGTCCTGGGAGAAACCGGAGGGAATACCCTCACGGTCCTCACCCCGGACGGGGTGCTAGAGTGGGAGGTACAGGAGCTCCTCGCCGCCTGGAAGCGGCCCCTGAGGGAGGTGCTGGATGGACAAGCCTAGGGAAGAGTGCGGGGTCTTGGGGCTTTGGAGCGAAGAACCCCTGGACGCGGCGGGGCTGCTCCATCTGGGCCTTCTCGCCCTCCAGCACCGGGGGCAGGAGGCGGCGGGCATAGCCGTATCGGACGGGAGGGAGTTCTTGGTGGAAAAGGATTTGGGCCTGGTGAACCAGGTCTTCACCGAGGAAAGGCTTTTCCGCCTGAGGCTTCCCGGGGCCCGGCTGGGCCTGGCCCACACCCGCTACTCCACCACCGGCTCCAACCTGCGCTTTAACGCCCAGCCCCTCACCGCCCGCACCGCCCACGGGGTCCTGGCCATCGCCCACAATGGCAACTTCACCAACGCCAAACCCCTTCGCGACCGGCTTCTAAGGGAGGGGGCCACCTTCCAAAGCACCTCGGACACGGAGGTGATGCTCCTTCTCCTCGCCCGCTTGGGCCATCTCTCCCTCCCTGAGGCGGCCGCCGAGGCCATGAAGGCCCTGGAAGGGGGGTATGCCATCCTCCTCATGGACCGCAAAACCCTGGTGGCCCTCCGGGATCCCCACGGGGTGCGGCCCCTGGCCATCGGCAAACTCCCCCAGGGCTTTGCCTTTGCCTCCGAGCCCCCGGCCTTGGAGCTCATGGGAGCCCGGTACCTCCGGGATGTGCGCCCGGGAGAGGTGGTCTGGGTGGAGGAAGGCCAGCTCAAAAGCCTTCAGGCCCTTCCCCCAAACCCGGCCCCTTGCGCCTTTGAGTGGATCTACTTCGCCAGGCCCGATAGCCTCTTGGACGGGGTGGAGGCCTACGAGGCCCGGGTGCGCATGGGCATGGAACTCTTCCGGGAAGCCCCGGCGGAAGCGGACATGGTGGTGCCGGTCCCCGACTCCGGCATGGGGGCAGCGGTGGGTTACGCTCGGGCAAGCGGCCTCCCCCTGGAGTACGGCCTTTACAAAAACCCCTATGCGGGCCGCACCTTCATCCAGCCCACCCAGGCGCTACGGGACCTGAAGACCCGCTTGAAGCTATCCCCCACCTCGGCGGTGAAGGGTAAGCGGGTGGTGCTCATCGACGATTCCATCGTACGGGGCACCACCAGCCGCCACATCGTGGCCATGCTGAAGGAGGCCGGAGCCGTGGAGGTCCACTTCCGGGTCTCCAGCCCCCCCATCCGCTTCCCCTGCTACTACGGCATCGACACTGCCGCCCGCAAAGAGCTCATCGCCGCCGAGAAGAGCGTGGAGGAAATCCGGGCCTACATCGGGGCTGACAGCCTGGCCTTCCTTTCTGAGGAGGGGGTGAAGAGGGCCATAGGAGGCCCCGTGTGCCTGGCCTGCTTCAACGGCCGCTACCCAGCCGGGGTGCCTGTGGAGGGGGAAAAGCTGGCCCTGGAGATCCTCTAGGGCTCTCCCCCGGGTTAGCCCCTACCTGGCCACCCCCCGCCTCAGGAAAAACCCCGCCCCAAGGCCCAGAAGAAACCCCAGCAGCAGGAAGATAAAAGCGAAGGCACCCGTGGAAGCCAGGTGCCAGCCGAAAAACCAGTAGCTGCACACCGCATACCGCTCCACCTGCACCCGAACCAGCTCCGGCAGGTCGCGGCTAGAGGTAAAGTTTATGAGAATAATGGATACAAGCAGGATAGCCAGGGCCAGGGCAAACCCCCACTTCAAAATCGGGAGAAGGCTTCCTCTCATGTCCCAAGCATACCAAAGGAAATGCCCTCCTTGGGGTACCTCTGCCTTCTCCTAAGGCCCCGCTTCCCGGCAACCATACCTGGCGCCGCCCCGGGGCAGGGCCTATAATCGGCCTATGGTCAGGACCAGCTTAAGGGACGAGGCCCTTTTTCAGCTCATCGCCCTGGAGGAAAAGCGCCAGCGGGAAGGCCTGGAACTCATCGCCAGCGAGAACTTCGTCTCTGCCCAGGTGCGGGAGGCGGTGGGAAGCGTCCTCACCAACAAGTATGCGGAGGGCTACCCGGGCGCCCGCTACTACGGGGGGTGCGAGATCATCGACCAGGTGGAAAGCCTGGCCATCGAGCGGGCCAAGGAGCTCTTCGGGGCCGCCTGGGCCAACGTCCAGCCCCACTCTGGCTCCCAGGCCAACATGGCGGTGTACATGGCCCTCATGGAACCGGGGGAGACCCTCATGGGGATGGACCTGGCCGCGGGAGGCCACCTCACCCACGGCTCCAAGGTGAACTTTTCCGGCAAATTTTACAAGGTGGTCTCCTACGGGGTCCGGCCCGACACCGAGCTCATCGACCTCGAGGAGGTGCGCCGTTTGGCCCTGGAGCACCGCCCCAAGGTGATCGTGGCGGGCGCCAGCGCCTACCCCCGCTTCTGGGACTTCAAGGCCTTCCGGGAGATCGCCGACGAGGTGGGGGCCTACCTGGTGGTGGACATGGCCCACTTCGCTGGCCTGGTGGCGGCGGGGCTCCACCCCAACCCTCTCCCCTACGCCCACGTGGTCACCAGCACCACCCACAAAACCCTGAGGGGACCGAGGGGTGGGCTCATTCTTTCCAACGACCTCGAGCTGGGCAAAAAGATCGATAAGATCATCTTCCCCGGCATCCAAGGTGGCCCCCTGGAGCACGTGATCGCCGGCAAGGCGGTGGCCTTCTTTGAGGCCCTGCAACCCGAGTTCCAGGAGTATAGCCGCCTGGTGGTGGAAAACGCCAAGCGCCTGGCGGAAGAGCTTGCCCAAAGGGGCTACCGCATCGTCACCGGAGGCACCGACAACCACCTTTTCCTGGTGGACCTCCGCCCCAAGGGCCTAACGGGCAAGGAAGCAGAGGAGAAGCTGGATGCCGTGGGCATCACCGTCAACAAAAACGCCATCCCCTTTGACCCCAAGCCTCCCCGGGTCACCTCCGGCATCCGCATCGGCACCCCCGCCATCACCACCCGGGGCTTCACCCCCGAGGAGATGCCCCTGGTGGCGGAACTCATCGACCGGGCCCTCATGGAAGGCCCCAGGGAGGCCTTGCGGGAGGAGGTCAGGCGGCTTGCCCTAGCCCACCCCATGCCCTAGGGAAGCCCTAGAATGGAAAGGGATGCTCAAGCGCCTCGAGGTGCGCAACCTCGCCGTGATCCGCGAGGCTACCCTGGAGCTGGGCCCTGGGCTGAATGTCCTCACCGGGGAAACCGGGGCGGGGAAAAGCCTCTTGGTGGACGCCTTGGCCCTCCTCCTTGGGGCCAGGTCCGAGGGGCTTTTGGGGCCCTTTGGCGATAGCCTCCTGGTGACCGCCTTCTTCCAAGGCGAGGGTGAGGAGCGGATCCTTTCCCGCCGCATCGGCAGCCGTTCCACCCCCCGGATCGATGGGGAGGTGGTAAGCCTAAGGGAACTCCAAGAGGAAGCGGAAAGGTGGCTTTCCCTCCACGCCCAGCACGCCGCCATCGCCCTCCTCTCCCCCAAAAGGCAGCGGGAGCTTCTGGATGCCCTCCTGCCCCCGGGGCTCCTCCAGGAATACGGGGAAACCTACAGGAAACATCAGGCCCTCCTTGGGGAAAAACGCGCCCTAGAGGAGGCCTTAAGGGCCAAGGCGGAGCGGGAGGACCTCCTGCGCTTCCAGCTCAAGGAGATCCAGGAGGCGAACCCCAGGCCCGGGGAGGACCAGGAGCTGGAAGCCGAGGCGCAAAGGCTTCGTCATCTGGAAGCCCTAAAGGAGCGCTCGGGAAAGGCCTACGCCCTCCTGGCGGAAGGAGGAGCCCTGGACCTCCTCCAGGCGGCCCTGCGGGAGCTTAAGGCCGGGAGCCGCTTTGACCGGGCCCTCGAGGCCCTGGCCAGGGACCTGGAAGCCGCTTTGGAGGGAGGCTGGGCCGTGGCCCGGGAGCTGGAGGACTACCTGGAAAGCCTGGAGGGAGACCCCAGCCGTCTGGCCCAGCTGGAGGAGCGCCTTTCCCTTCTGGAAAGGCTCAAGCGCAAGTACGGGCCCACCTTGGAGGAGGTCCTGCGCTACGGGGAAAGGGTGGAGGAGGAGCTAAAGGCCCTGGAGGGGGGAGAAGAGCGGCTTCTGGAGCTGGAGAGGGCCTTGAGGGTGGCCTCGGAGGCCCTCTATGGGGCGGGGGAGCGCCTTTCCCAGGCCCGCCTGGAGGCGGCAAGGAAGCTGGAGGGGGAAATGGAGGCGGAGCTTTCCGCCTTGGGTTTCCCCAAGGCCCACTTCCAGGTGGAGCTCAAGCCCCTTCCCGAACCCGGGCCCCAGGGCCTGGAAGAGGTCCTTTTCCGCTTCTCCGCCAACCCCCACCTTCCCCCCGCTCCCCTTTCCGCGGCCAGCGGCGGGGAGCTATCCCGCATCGCCCTGGCCCTGGCCCTCCTCACCGGGGCCGAGGCCCCCACCGTGGTCTTCGACGAGGTGGACACCGGCATAGGCGGGGAAACCGCCTGGAAGGTGGCGGAAAGGCTCGCCCGGCTGGGCCAGGCCCGGCAGGTCCTGGTGGTCACCCATCTGCCCCAGATCGCCGCCCGCGCGCAGAGGCACCTTAGGGTGGTGAAGGAGGGGGAGGAGGTGCGCCTCGAGGTGCTGGAAGGGGAGAAGCGCATACGGGAACTCGCCCGCCTCCTCTCCGGCCAGTACACCGAGGCCGCCCTGGCCCACGCCCGCCTCCTTTTGGAAGGAAATACCCCCCTGGCTACGGGCTGGGTGGAGGTTCAGGAATGAATCCCCCGGAAGCCCCCTTCCGGGAGTAAGGGGTGGGGCTAAACCCCCTGGCCTCCCCCAGGGGTTAGCGAGGCCTAGCGGCCCAAAGGGCTAGAAAAGGGCTTTTACCCCATCGGCCACGTACTGCACCGCCAGGGCGGCCAGGAGGATCCCCAAGACCCGGGTAACCACGTTCACCCCCGTGCGCCCCAGGGCCCGGCGCACCTGGAAAGCAAGCCGCAGGAAAAGGTAGGCCAAGGCCAGGACCAAAAAGACCGTGGAAAGGACCACGGCAAAGCCCAGGGGTTCCCTCCGGGCCTCCAGGGCCAGGATGAGGACGCTGGCCAAGGCCCCAGGGCCCGCGATCAAGGGGATGGCCAAGGGAAAGACGGAGATATCCGCCCGGAGGCGGGCCTCATCCTTTTCCTCCTCCGTTTCCCGCTCGTGGTGGGCAAAGACCATCTCAGTGGCGATGCGGAAGAGGAGGATGCCCCCGGCGATGCGCAACGCCTCGAGGCTGATTCCCAGGTAGCCCAAAAGCCCCTGCCCGAAGAAGAAAAAGGAGACCAAGAGCCCCCCCGCCACCACCACCGCCTTCCTGGCGATCTGGGCCTGCTTCCTGGGGGGACGGTCCCCGGCCAGGGCCAAAAAGACCGGCACCAGCCCCACCGGGTCCACCACCACGAAGAGGGTGAGGAAGGATTTCAGGAAAAGCTCCAGCACCAGGGCCTAAAGGCGCGTCTTCCCCGCCACGAGGAGCTCTCCGAACTCCTCCTCCAAGGCCCTCGCCTCCTCCTCGGTCCGGGCCACCACCAGGATGGTATCCTCCCCCGCCAGGGTGCCCACGATCTCGTCCCGCTTGAGGCGGTCCAGCAAAAGGGCGATGCCGGAGGCGTGGCCCTCCGCCGTCTTCACCACCAGGATATTCCCCCCCCGGTCCACATCCTTGACGAAGAGGCCGAACTGCCGCTTCAGCTCCTCGTAAACGTCCTCGGGAAGCTCCATGGAGGGCAGGGCGTACTTGTGCCGCCCTTTGCCCAGGGAAACCCTGGCCAGCCTCAGCTCAGCGATGTCCCGGCTCACCGTGGCCTGGGTCACCTCAAAACCCAGCTGCCTCAGGCGCTCCACCAGCTCCTTCTGCGTGCCGATCTCCTCCCGGCTCACGATCTCCTGAATGGCGCGGTGCCGCTCCGCTTTGCTTCGCATAGACACCCCTCTAACCCTTCCAGAACCCTTTAACCAAGTCCAGTATACGGTGGGCCACCTGCCGCTTTGGCATGCGCGGAAGTTCCAGCACCCGGCCATCCCGGAGGAGGAGGACCACCTGGTTCTCCAGGCTGCCGAAACCCACCCCTTCCCGGTTCACCCAGTTGAGGACGATGAGGTCCAGGTTCTTGCGGAGGAGTTTCTCCTTGGCCCGCGCCAGGCCCTCCCCGGTCTCCATGGCGAAGCCCACCAGGACCCTTGGCCCTTTGTTTTCCCCCAGCTCCTTGAGGATATCGGGGTTGGGCACGAGGCGGAGGACCCTCTCCGCCGCCGCCTTAGGCTCCTTCTCCCGGCTCACCTCCGCCGGACGGTAGTCGGCCACCGCCGCCGCCATCACCACCACCTGGGCCCAGGAATAGCGCCCTAGAATGGCCTCCCGCATCTCCAAGGCGCTTTCCACCCGCACCACCTCCACCCCCCAAGGGTCGGGCAGGGCCGTGGGGCCGGAAACCAGCACCACCTCCGCCCCCCGGTCCCGGGCGGCCTCGGCCACGGCGTAGCCCATACGGCCCGAGGAAGGGTTGGAAAGGTAGCGCACGGGGTCCAGGTACTCCCGGGTGGGGCCAGCGGACACCAGAAGCCTGAGGCCCACGAGGTCCTTGGGGGTGAGGAGGGCTTGAAGCCTCTCCACCAGCTCCTCGGGCTCCAGCATCCGCCCCCATCCCTCCCCCTCCCCCACCGCCGCCAAGGGCCCGTGGGCAGGGCCTAAGAGGGCATGGCCCATGGCCTCGAGGGTCCGGGCATGCTCCTGGGTCTTGGGGGAAAGCCACATGGCCTCGTTCATGGCCGGGGCCCAGGCCACCCGCTTGGCCCCTGCCAGGAGCGTGGCGGAAAGGAGATCGTCGGCCAGGCCCAGGGCCGCCTTGGCCATGGCGTCGGCGGTGGCGGGAGCCACCAAAACCACCTCCGCCCAACGCGCCAGCTCTATGTGCAGGGCACGGCCATCGGGCCTGAACCAGGCCTCCTCCGTGGCCACCTCCCCTCCGGCGGCCACCGCCAGGGAAAGGGGGGTGATGAACTCCAGGGCCCTGGGGGTGGCCAGGACCCGCACCTCGTGGCCCTGGCCCCTGAGAAGGCGGAGGAGGTGGGGGGCCTTGATGGCCGCCACCCCCCCCGTCACCGCCACCAGGACCCGGGCCACCTACTCCTCCTCTTCCACCGGGTAAAGGCGTTCCATCTCCCTCTGCAGGCGGTCCTCGGGCACCAGGTTTTCCCCAAAGACCAGCCTGCCCGTGAGCACCTCCTTCATGGCCCAGGTGACGGGGTTGGGGTCGTCCAGGATCCCCTCGAGGGTCCGCATCTTGGGCCTCTCCTCCGGCTCCAAAACCGTGTTCTTAAACCGGTGGCGGAGAAGCTGCTCCGCCCGCTTGGCCACCACCACGGTGAGCCGGTACTTGGAATCCACCATGCCAAAAAGCTTGTCAATCCCGGGTTCCGCCATAGCTCCTCCGCAGAATCTCGTCCAGCTCAGCCTCCAGGTCCCTATCCCGCTTCAGGGCCTTCTCCAAGGCAGCGCCCATCCTTTGGGTGCGCCGCCTCTCCGCGGTGAGGATGGCCAGGAAATCGGCCACCGCCTCCTCCAGCACATCGTTCACGATCACGTAGTCAAAGAGGTGGGCGTTTCGGATCTCCCACTCCGCCTGCTCCAGCCGCTTCTCTATCTTCTCCGGGGCGTCCTTGCCCCGGTAGACCAGGCGCCGCTTCAGCTCGGAAAGGGAAGGGGGCAGGAGGAAGATGAGGACCGCCTCGGGCATCTTCTCCTTTACCTGCAAGGCGCCTTGTACCTCGATCTCCAGGAGGACATCCTCCCCTCGGGCCAAGGCCCGCTCCACCGGCGCCTTCGGGGTGCCGTACAGGTGCCCCACGTACTCCGCGTGCTCCAAAAACCCCCCCTCCCCCAGCAAAGCCTCAAAGGCGGCCCTATCCACAAAGTAGTAGTCCACCCCATCCCGCTCCCCGGGACGCGGGGGACGGGTGGTCATGGAGATGGAGTAGAAGAGGCGGGTGCGCTCCAGCACCTTGGCCCGCACCGTGCCCTTCCCCACCCCGCTGGCCCCGGTCATGACGAAGAGGCGCCCCTCCATACCCCTCACCCCGGGAGGATACCAGAGCCACCCCTGGAAGGGCAAGGATTTTTGTGATTTATATCACACTACCTCCGTGGTACACTTGGGCCCGTGGTTTGGTACGAGGGCGCCTTCTTCTACCAGATCTTTCCCGACCGCTATTTCCGGGCTGGCCCTGCCGGAAAACCCGCCCCAGCGGGTCCCTTAGAGCCCTGGGAAGCGCCGCCCTCCCTCAGGGGCTTCAAGGGGGGGACCCTCTGGGGCGTGGCGGAGAAAATCCCCTACCTCAAGGACCTGGGGGTGGAAGCCCTTTACCTGAACCCCATCTTCGCCTCCACCGCCAACCACCGGTACCACACCACGGACTACCTCCAGGTGGATCCCCTCCTGGGGGGGAACGCGGCCCTAAGGCACCTCCTGGAAGTAGCCCACGCCCACGGCATACGGGTTATCCTGGACGGGGTTTTCAACCACACGGGGAGGGGCTTCTTCGCCTTCCAGCACCTTCTGGAAAACGGGGAACAAAGCCCTTATCGGGACTGGTACCACGTGAAGGGCTTCCCCCTGAACCCCTATGGCCGCCATCCCAACTACGAGGCCTGGTGGGGCAATCCCGAGCTCCCCAAGCTCCGGGTGGAAACCCCAGCGGTGCGGGAGTACCTCCTGGAGGTGGCGGAGCACTGGATCCGCTTTGGCGCGGATGGCTGGCGGCTGGACGTGCCCAACGAGATCCCCGACCTCGAGTTCTGGCGGGCCTTCCGCAGGAGGGTCAAGGGGGCTAACCCCGAGGCCTACATCGTGGGGGAGATCTGGGAGGAGGCCGACTCCTGGCTCCAGGGGGACATGTTCGACGCCACCATGAACTACCCCTTGAGCCGGGCCATCCTGGGCTTTGTGGGGGGCGAGGTCCTGGACCAGGAGCTATCCTCCCGCTCGGGCCTGGGGCGCATCGAGCCCTTGCAGGCCCTGGCCTTCAGCCACCGCCTGGAAAACCTCTTTACCCGTTACCGCCCGGAGGTGGTGCGGGCCCAGATGAACCTCCTCACCTCCCACGACACCCCCCGCCTCCTCACCCTCCTTAGGGGAAGCGTGGAGCGGGCTAAGCTGGCCCTTTCCCTCCTTTTCCTCCTGCCCGGGAACCCCACGGTCTACTACGGGGAGGAGGTGGGGATGGAGGGCGGCCATGACCCGGAGAACCGAGCAGGCATGGTCTGGGACCAGGCCCGCTGGAAGGAGGAGATCCGCCAAGCCGTGCGGCGCCTGGCCCAGCTACGCCGGGAGCACCCCGAGCTCCGCACCGCCCCTTACCAGCGGGTCTATGCCGTGGACGGGCATCTGGCCTTCACCCGGGGGCCCTACCTGGTGGTGGTGAACGCCTCCTCCGAGCCCTTCCGTCAGGACTTTCCCCTGCATGGCGCCCTGCCTCGTGGGGCAAAGGCCATGGACCTCCTCTCTGGGAAAACCTGCACCCCGGCGGGAGGGCGCCTTTGCGGGCCCGAGCTTCCCCCCTTTTCCCTGGCCGTCTGGGTGGAGGTCTAGGGCCAGGCCCCTTCAAAGCGCAGGAGCCAGGCCTTAAGCCCCTCCTGCCCGGCAAACCCCCCAAGCCGCCCGTCGGCGTGGATCACCCGGTGGGCGGGCACCAGGAGGAAAAAGGGCGAGGCCCGCATCCCCGCCCCCACCGCCCTGGGGGAAAGGGAAAGCTCCCGCGCCAGGCTCCCATAGCTTTCCCTGCCCCCGTAGGGGATGCGGCGCACCCTCTCGTAAAGGGCCACCCGCTTGGGGGAAAGCCCCGTGTAGTCCAGGGGGATATCCAAAAAGTCGGGCTTCTCCCCGGCGAAGTAGGCCAGGACCCGCTCCCGTACCCTTTCCGCCAAGGGTCCCCTGGCCTCGAGGCCCCGGGGGAAAAGGACGGGCTGCAAAAGCCGTACCCCCCTGGGGCTCACCTCGAGCCACAAGGGACCGATGGGGGTGGGGATCAGCATGGGCCTTAGGGAATGGGGGAGGCTACCTGGCGGCCCAGGCCCCCTCGAGGCCAGAAACCCCCCCCAGCAAAAGGTCGGAGAGGAAGGTGCCAGGGAAGTAATGCCCAAGGATCTCCCGGTACCCGTACCCCGCCTCCGCCATGCCCTTGGCCCCCCACTGGGAAAGCCCCACCCCGTGCCCTGCCCCCCGGCCCTCCGCCTGCCAGCCCCTAAACTCCACCAAGGCCGAAGGCAGGCCCAGGTTCCGCACCAGCCGTTGGGCCTCGGGACCCTCTACCTCCACCCCCAGTAGCCGCAGGCGCCACACCCTGCCCGAGGGGCTCCGCTCCAGCACCACCGGGGGATCCCCAGGGGAGCCGGCCTGGGGGGCAAGGCCCATGGCCTTCAACGCCGCCACCGCACCCTTTGGGCTCACGGCAAGCTGCCACTGGCTTTTGGGACCCCGGGCGTAGGGGTCCGGCCTCGGCCGCAAATAGGGCAGGGCCTTCCCAAAGACCTCCTCGCTCCCCGCGGTCATACCCCCGGAGTCGGCGTGGTACAGGGCGGAAATGGCCTTTCCCCCGTGGCTTAAGACCTTACCCCGGGTAGCCCTCACCGCCTCGCTGTGCCTAGGGGTTTCCACGGCCAAGCCCAAGTAGACCTGGCAGATCTCGCTGGCGCAAAGGTCGTAAGGGGCCCGGGGATTGGAGCGGTTCACGGCGAAGGTCCGGGCCACCACCGCCTGGGCCTTCAAGGCCTCCTGGGGAAAGCCCTCGGGCATCTCCGCGGGGAGGACGCCGAGGAGGTAATCCTCCAAAAGGACCTGGTTCACCACCAAAAGCCTTCCCCCCTGGACAAGAAGGCGCACCCCACCCCTATAGGTGCGCCCATCCAGGCGGAAATAGGGCCCGGGAAACTCCCAAAAGGGTTGGACCCTGCCCTCCACCCAGACCCCCTGGGCCTCCCCCCTGGCCCGCACCGGCCCTAGGGCCTCCGGCAGGAGAAGGGACACCTCTTGGCCCTCCGGCACCTCCTTAAGGAGCACCCTGAGGAGAAGGTCTCCTCCCTGGCCCCGGGAGGGCAGGATCCCCACGGGGAAAAGGAGGCATGCCAGAAGGATAACCTTTAACCCCTCCGTCATATATGGCCTCTATCCTACCGCGTGACGACTTCCCGGACTCATAGTCCGGGGCTTCCCAAGATACGGGCTACGCCCGTGACCAGGGTTTCCCCTGAAGGCCCCGACAAGGTACGGGCTACGCCCGTGAACCAGGCCTTAGCCAGGATGTTTTGCGCCGCGGCCACGTCCCGGTGAAGGGGTGTCCCGCAACTGGGGCAGGTGTACTCCCGCACCCATAGGGGACGCCTCTCCCGGTGGCCGCAAACTGGACAATCCTGGCTTGTGTATCGGGGATCTACCCCTATGACCCGCCTACCAGCCTCCGCCGCTTTGTAGGCAAGGATATGTAGGAACTGTGCCCATCCTGCGTCATATACCCCTTTGGCTATAGGGGTACGCGAGAGAGCAGAGATGTTTAGGTCTTCATGAACGATGGTGCCGTAAGTGTTTACCAGCTTCCTCGCTAGCTTGTGGTGGAAGTCTTTACGTTGGTCCGCAATCTTTCGGTGCAGTTTGGCTAATCGTAGCTTGGCCTTCCTGTAGCGGTTACTCCCCTTTTTTTTCCTGGAGAGGGAACGTTGGGTCGTGTAAGGAATTATGTGTAGGGTTTTGTG
>NZ_JAKTNU010000017.1 GCF_022760955.1 Thermus neutrinimicus | reverse complement strand
CGGTTGGCCTTGCGGGCGTTAGGGGGAGTAGAGGTGGTTTTTTAGTGGGAGGGCACTTAGCACATCCCTTCGCTTCATCGCGCACCCCCAAGGGTAGACTAGGTGCCCGGTGTCATGGCTGGGTCAGGCCCGAGGGGTACGCCTCAGGGGGAAGTTCACAGGAGTCTAGGGGAACGGCTAAAATGGTTCCCATGACCGATAAAAGCCTCGGCCGCTTCTACCTCCTGGCCCAGGAGTTTTGGTCCCAGCTTCCCCCACAGGCCCGTTTCCGGCCCCTTGAGGACGCCAAGGTTTTCGCCCGCCATAAGGAAACCATGAAGGGCTGGGTGGACCAGGTGGTGCAGGGCTTCTACGACACCCTCTTCGCCCACCCCGCCACCCGGGCCGTCTTCCGCGAAGGGGAGAGGCCCGCCCGGGAAAAGACCCTTAGGGACTGGTACCTGCGCACGGTGGAGGGTCCCTTCAACGGCCAGTACTTTGCCTGGCAGACCCTGGTGGGCCTGGTGCACGTGCGCCGGGGGGTTACCAACGCCATGATGGCCGCCATGTGGAACTGGGTGGTGGAAACCACATGCCGCCTGGCCCGGGAACACCTCCCCAAGGAGGAGGCCGAGGCCCTGGCGGATGCTTGGCGGAGGCTAGGCTTCACCGTCATGGCCTTGATCTCGGAAAGCTACCTCCACGCCTACCTGGAGGCCCTGGCCCAGGCGGAAGGGGTGGAGGTGGGGGCCTTCCTCAGGCGGGCCCAGGAGGAAGCGGCCCGCCTCCTCAGAAGCCTCTCCCCAGGCTAAGATCATGATGAGGATTCCCCGGCTGGTCCTGGCCGCCCCCCACTCGGGGGCGGGGAAGACCACGGTGGCCCTGGCCCTGGTCCAAGCCTTGCAGGGGAAGAGCCTAAAGGTCCAGGCCTTCAAGGTGGGGCCCGACTATATGGATCCCACCCACCTCGAGGCGACCTCTGGGCGAAGGGTCTACAACCTGGATGGGTTTTTTCTCGGCGAGGCGGGCCTCCTCTCCCTTTTCCAGCACGGGGCTAAGGGGGCCGACCTGGCCCTGGTGGAAGGGGTGATGGGCCTCTTTGACGGGAAGGACCCCCTGGGAAGGGAGGGTTCCACCGCCCAGGTGGCCAGGCTTTTGCGAATCCCCGTGGTCCTGGTGGTGGACGCCTCCGCCATGGCGGGGTCCATTGCCCCCTTGGCCGAGGGGTTCCGGCGGTTTGACCCCGGGGTGCGGGTGGTGGGGGTTTTTGCCAACCGGGTCGGTTCGGCCCGGCACGCCGAGCTTCTACGGGAGGCCCTGGCCCACGTGGGCCTGCCCCTTTTGGGCTGGCTTCCCCAGGACCCCACCTTGGAGATCCCCGAGCGCCACCTGGGCCTGGTGTTGGCGGGGGAGGTGGCGCCTCCCCTTAGGGCCTTGGCCCAAGCGGCCCAGGTGGACCTCGAGGCTCTACTCCGCCTGGCGAGGGATGCCGAACCGCTTCCTGAGGCCCCAGCCTTCCTGCCGGAAAGGCGCCCCTCCCAGGTGGCGGTGGCCTACGCTTGGGACCAGGCCTTTCGCTTCTACTACCCCGAGGCCCTGGAGCTTTTGCAGGCCTTGGGGGCCGAGCTCATCCCCTTTAGCCCCCTAAAGGACACCCGCCTGCCCCAGGCCCAGGCCCTTCTCCTGGGCGGGGGCTACCCCGAGCTTTTTGCCGAGGGGCTTTCGCGAAACTGGGCCATGCGGGAGGCCATCCACCATTTCCCAGGCCCCATCGTGGCGGAGTGCGGAGGGTACATGTACCTCTCCCAAGGGCTTTGGGTGGGGGAGGGGTTCTTCCCCATGGTGGGCCTGGTTCCGGGGGAGGCCCACATGGCCCAAAGCCCCATCCTGGGCTACCGGGAGGTGGAGGCCTTGAGGGATAACCCCGTGGCCAAAAAGGGGGAGCGGTTCAAGGGGCACGAGTTCCACTACGCCCGGATGGAACAGTCCCCAAGCCCCGCCTGGCGGCGGGTGGGAGGCCAGGAGATGGAGGGCTACACGGATGGCCGTGTCCTGGCGAGCTTTGTTCACCTCTACCTGCCCGCCCGGCCGGAGGGGGCCCGGAGGCTTCTTGCTGGGGCAAAAGGGCTTCCCCCTTCTCCTTCGGGTTCTTGAAGGCGGTTCGGTGTCGGTGGCGAAGCCACCCAGTTCCCTAGACCCCTTCCCTGAGGATGGGGAGTAGTTCCGGCCGCACCAGCTCGGCAGGTGGGACTTTGCCCTCCCGGAGAAGGGAACGTACCTTGGTCATGCTGATGGAGATCCGCCCTTCTCGGTGATGATCAGGGCAGGTTTTTTCCGAGGCAATCCCACCGCAAAAGGAGCAGTGGAAAACCGCCCCCACCCTCAGGATTTCAATGCCAAGCGGAGGAAGCTGGTCAAAGATGCGGTGAGCGGCGTAGGGGTCGTAAAAGTTCCCCACCCCCGCATGGTCGCGGCCCACCAGGAAGTGGGTGGCCCCGAAGTTCTTGCGCACCAGGGCGTGGAAGACCGCCTCCTTGGGTCCGGCGTAGCGCATGGGGGTTGCGAGGCCAAACAGGGCCACCCGCTCGGGGGGAAGGAAGCCCTCCTTCAGGGCTTGGTAGGCCTTCAGGATGACCTCCGTGGGGAAATCGTCCTCCTTCTTGGCTCCCAGGATGGGGTGGATCAGGACGCCGTCGGCCAGCTCCAGCCCCAGCCGGATCAGGTACTCGTGGGCCCGGTGGGGGGCGTTGCGGGTCTGGAAAGCCACCACCTTGCGCCAGCCCCGCTTTCGGAAAAAGGCCTGGACCTCCGCAGGTGTTTTCTCCAGGTCCTTGGACCTAGGCCTCCAGGCCAGAACCTCCACCCGTCCTCCCAGGGCATAGGGACCCTTTTCCAGGAACTTCCTTACCCCGGGATGCGCTTCGCTTTCCGTACCGAAGACCTGGTGGGCCAGGGCCTTAAGGTCCAGCTCGTAGGCGTCATCTACCTGGAGAAGGGCCACGGGCTCTTTCCCATACACCAAGACCACCCGGTCCCCTCTGCCCACCCGGGGTTTCTCCTGGAGCTGGAGGAGGATGGGGATTGTCCAAACCTCTCCCGAAGGGAGGCGCATTTCCTGAGCTACGGAAAGGGTTTCCTCCCGGGTCATGAAGCCGCGCACGGGGTGGAAGGCCCCCGTGGCCAGGTTTTCCAAATCCAGCCTCTCGTCCTCACCGATTTCCACCTGGGGCAGGGTTTCCCGCACTTTCTAGACCTCCACTGTCGCCGAGGCTAACGAGACCTCCTTTGCCCTGGCACCGAAGACCCTTACCACCTCCCCCAGCACCCAAACCGCCGGGGAAGAAACCGCCACCTTTCCCGCCGCTACCTCGTGCAAGGCCGCCTGCACCCTCTCTTCCCTAGAGGTGGTGGCCTCCGCAACGAAGAGGGTGGGTTCATCTGGCCTCCTTCCCAGCCGGAGGAGTTCCTGGGCGATCCATACCCGCCTTTTCACCCCCATGAGGACCACTAGGGTGGGTGCCCGGGCAAAGGGCGCAAGGTCCGGATATCCTCCGCCTTCCAGGACCCCGGAAACCACGGCAAACCCTGAGCTAAGGCCACGGTGGGTGAGGGGTAGCCCCGTGGCCAAGAAACTGCTCACCCCAGGCACCACCTCCACCTCTATCCCGTGGGCGGCCAGGAAAAGGGCTTCCTCACCTCCTCTGCCCAACACGAAGGGGTCCCCTCCCTTAAGCCGGACCACGAAGGGATAGGCCTGGGCATAGCGAAGCAGTAGGCGGTGGATCACCTCTTGCTTGCCGCTTTCCCCCTCCGATTTACCCACGTCCACCCTCTGCCCCCGGGCCAAGGCGAGGATGCCCTTACCCACCAGCCGGTCGTGGAGGACCACGGGGGCCTCCTTTAGAAGCCGGTAGGCCTTCAGGGTGAGGAGTTCCGGATCCCCTGGGCCTGCCCCCACCAGGTAGACCTTAGCCATGGGCCGCCCCCCGCCAGACCAGCTGGGCCCCGATGAAGAGGAGCCAGAGGAGGAGGGCCACCCGGAAGGGTTCCTTGGGCACCTTGGTGGCCAGGAGAGCTCCCAAAGCGGCCCCCAGCATCCCACCCATGCTTAGGGGCAGGAGGATCCCTGGGGCCACCTGGCCGAAGTGCAGGTGAACCCCTCCCCCCACCAGGGCCAGGGTTAGACCATAGAGGATGTCCGTGCCCACCACCTGCTGCGGGGAAAGCCGGGTGGCGTAGAGGAGGAGAAGGGTGCCCAAGGCCCCACCTCCTGCGGAGGAAAAGCCCACCTCGAGGCCAATGCCAAACCCCCCAAGCGGCAGGAGCCAAAGCCTCTCCCTCCTACTCCCAGGCTGGCGGTTGGTGAGGCTACGGTAAAGCCCTAACCCAGCGGATAGAAGCAAGGTAAACCCCACCAGGAGGAGGACCAGATCCCTTGCCCCCCTGAGGTGGGACAGAAGGAGGCTGCCCAGAAAAACGCCCGGCAGGCCCCCCAGGAGCAAAAGCCCCAAGGCCCTCCCCGCCACCTGGTCCCGCAGGAGGTAAACGGTTCCGGCGGGAATCTTTACCAAAAAACCAAAGAGGAGGGCCGTGCCCACCGCCACCTCGGGGGGTAGGCCCAGGGCCAGGATGAGCAGGGGGGTGGTTACCGTGCCAGCCCCTACCCCGGTGACCCCGATGGCGAAGGCGATGAGGAAGCCCAAGAGGAAGGCCATCCCCTACCCCTCCTTGCCGTGAAGATGGATGCCGCACTCCAGCTTGCCCTTGCCTGTCCAGCGACCAGAGCGAGGGTCCTGAGGGTCCAGGGGCTTGGCCGTGCAGGGAGCGCAGCCGATGGAGAGGTAACCCTGGTCGTAAAGGGGAAGGTAGGGAAGACCGGCCACGGCCAGGTAGGCGAAGACCTCTTTAAGGGTCCAGTCGTAAAGGGGGCTTACCTTTTTCAGGCGGTGGCCGCTATGGAGAATTGCTTCTTCCACGGGCTTGAGGTGGGCCCGGGTGGGGGACTGCTCCCGCCTGAGTCCCGTGAACCAGGTATCGTAGCCCTCGAGGGCCTGAAAGAGGGGCTCCACCTTGCGGATCTGGCAGCAGCGGCTGGGGTCGGTCTCGTAGAGCCTCCCGTAAAGGCGCTCCTGCTCCTCCCTGGAAAGGCTTGGGGTGAGGTTTACGAGCCGAAAGCCAAGCCTTTCCTTTAGGGCATCCCGGTAGGCGTAGACCTCCGGGAAGTGGTAGCCGGTGTCCAGGAAGACGACGGGGACGTCGGGTTTCTCTTCCAAAAGGAGATGGAGGACCACCAAGTCCTCTGCTTGAAAACTGCACGTGAAGCAGGGCTTCTGGCCTTCCGCTAATGCTTCCTGGATGAAGGTCTTGGCACTTTTCACCTTGTCCATGGCTGGACCTCCGCAAGCACTTCCTCCACCTTTTCCTCGGCCCGGGCCAGACCTGCCTCCGGATCCCGGTCCAGTTCCCCTAAAGCCAGGTCCACGATTCGGTACCAAAGCCGTCTGCGCTCTGCAAAGGAGGGGACTGCCGCTATCCTGGGCCTAAGGCGGCGCAGGTAGGCTACGAGTTCCCCGTACTCCGGGTCCAAAAGCCGGAGGAGGCGCTCCTTCAGGCGCACCGCCAGGGCAGGGGCCGCGCCGGAGGTGGAGAGGGCCACCACCAACTCTCCCCTTCGCACCACGGCGGGGAGGATGGCGGAGGCGTTTTCCGGGTCGTCCACCGCCACCAGGAATACCCTTCGCCTTTCCGCTTCCGCCTTGACCTGGGGGTGGATCCCCTTGTCCCGGGGATGGCTTACCACCAGGAAGAAGCCCTCGAGGTCCCCTTCCCGGTAGCCTCGGGGAAGCCAGCGGACCCTCCCCTCCTTGGCCAGGTCCGCCAGGTTCCAATGGTCCTCCTCGGCAAGGACGGTGATCCGGGCTTGGGCCTCGAGGAGAGCCTTGAGCTTGACCTCTGTTTCCGGCCCGCCGGCGATGAAGAGGACGGGCCTATCCCGCAGGTCCAGCATGAGGGGAAAGTAGGTCATACCACCTCCCGGCACAGGCGTAAGAAACCCTGGAGCATGCTTCCTAGCCGTTCCTGCTCGTCCACGTAAAAGGGTGGGACTCCCCACTCCTTTAAGGCATCTGCGGTGACCCGGCCCACGGCCAGAGCCTTTACTTTCCCGTTCAAGGCCTGCCCTAAGGCATAAGGATCCGCGGCTCCCTCAAACAGGAACTCCACCTGGATGGCGGCCACGAAGGCCACCGCATCCACCTCGCCCGCGAGGATGGCGTTTTCCAAGCGGCGGATGCCCTCGGGGTCCGGGAGATGGCGGTAGGACATGAGGGGAAGAACCAGGTAGCCCCTCTCCTCCAGGGCTTTTTCCAGCAGGGGCAGGGGCTTGCCGTAGAGCTGAAGGGCGGCTATCCCCTGTCCCTGGGGAAGCAGGGGAAGGAGGCTTGCGCTGGTCCCGTCCCCTACTCCATGGGGAGGGAGGCCAAGTTCCCTCAGGGTCCGGGCGGCCTTGGTTCCTCGAGCCAGGCGGTGGGCCCTTTTCAGGGGCTCCTGTAGGGTGAGCTCTAAGGCCCGGCCGCCCTCCAGGAGGTCCTTCACCCCCACCCCGGTGGTGGCCACCAGGAGGTCTACCCCTTCCGCCAGGCGCCGGAGGTGATCCCGGTATTCGGGCACCGGCACCTTCTCCGTGGTCTGTACGGGAAAAAGTAGGGGGGTAAGCCCCAGTTTCTCCGCCAAAATCCGGAACTCCTCCTTCCTACGCAGACCGGCGTAAGCGATCCGCATCCTCCCTCCCAAGGTTCTCAGACTGCGCATTCCCCGTGGCCTAGCTGGACCCGGAAATCCTGCCCATCGGCTCCTAGATCCTGGTAGAACTCCGGGGCCTCCTCGTAAGGGGGAATACCCTGGAGGTCCTCCAGGAGGGGCTTGAAGGAAGCAGCCCCTACCCGGTCCAAAAAGGCCTGGAAGCTTTCGTTCTGCAGTCGCTCCTCCTGGTAGCGCCTCAGGATCCGTTCCACCGCCTCGGGTGCGCGCCGGGCGGGGATGCGGGCCACTACCTGGCCGAAGCGGGCCTCGCCTTCCCGGGTGCGCCCGCCCAGGAGGAGGGTGTAATGGGGTACCTCCCTTTCCCCCACCTTGCGGCTTGAGCCGTAGAAACCGATGTCGGCGATAGGATGCTGGCCGCAGGAGTTGGGGCAGCCGGAGATCTTAAGGCTGATGGGCCGCACCCCCGGGTCCTGGATTAAGGGAAGGTCCAGGAGATGGGATTCCAGGGCCTGGGCCAGGCCCCGGGAGTGGGTGATGGCCAGGTTGCAGGTATCCGCCCCCGGGCAACGGGTGATGTCCAGGATGGTGTGGGCCTGGGGATGGGCGAGGCCCGCTTCCAGAAGGGCCTCATAAAGCCCTCCCAAAGCCTCTTCCGGCACGAAGCGGAGGAGGAAATTCTGGCTGATGGCGCTTCTTACCTCCCCAGCATAGGTTTCGGCGATCTTCGCCAGGGCCCTGAGGCCCTCGGGCGTGATATCCCCCAGGGGTAGGCGGACGGTTACCGTGTAGAAACCTGCCTGCTTCTGGCGGAAGAGGTTGTTGCGGCGCCACTCGTCAAACCCCGGAGTGAAGGAGAAGGGCTTCCTGGGGGGGGAGGGTGGTTGGGGAGCTGGCTCCTGGCTCCAGGCGGCGGGGTTCCAGGCCTCGAGGTCCTCCCCGCTGGCGGTGAGCTTCACGATCCGCCTTTCCTCCCGCACCGCTTCCCGGAAGGCGGCGATGCCCCACTTCCTCACCAGGAACTTAAGCCGGGCCTGGGTCAGGACCTTGCGGTTGCCATGGCGGTCAAAGAGGCGAAGGATGGCCAGGAGGGTGGGCAGGAGGTCCTCTTCCGGGGTAAAGGGTTCCAGAAGTTCGGCGCTCATGGGAACCGCCCCCAAGCCCCCGCCCACGTAGAGGCGAAAGCCCCTTTGGCCCCCTTCCACCGCCGCCACCGCTCCGATGTCGTGGATAGGGGTGCGGGCGTGGTCGGTGGCGCATCCCTCAAAGGCGATCTTGAACTTGCGGGGCAGGTTCTGCCCCACGGGGTGGCGGAGGAAGTAGCGGTAGGTGGCCTCGGCGTAAGGGGTCACGTCAAAGGGTTCCTCGGGGGAAACCCCGGCGTACGGGCAGCAGGTGATGGCCCGGATGGAGTGGCCGCAGGCTTCCCGGGTAGTGAGGCCCACCCCGTTTACGGCCCGGAGGACGTGGGGTACGTTCCTTCGGTGCACGTGGTGAAGCTGCACCGCTTGCCGGGTAGTTACGTGGGCCAGGCGGTTTTCCGTATACCGCTCCGCCACCTCTGCTAGAACCCTTAGGGCTTCCGGGCTTACCCGGCCTACGGGGAGTTTGATGCGCACCATATGGTGTTCAGGCCTTCCCCGAATACCGTAGATACCGTTTTTCAGGCGATAGAGCCGGAAGTCCTCGGGGTCTTCCTCCCCCGCCTCGAGGCGGGCGATCATGGCCTCCAAATACTGGACTTCGGCCTCGACCTCCGTGCTGAGTCCTGCCATCCTGCCTCCTTTTCCCCCTCCCCGGGGGGTTGTCCGGCATAATATACCATTGAGTGTGTGAAAGTCAAGGGTATATGCCCCTCTCCTCAGGCTGGGTTTCCGAGAGCCCCGCATGCTATAGTGGAAGGGACAGGCTAGGGGTGCCCCAATGGAGGGGCTGAGAGCTGGGTTTCTCCCAGCAACCCTTAGAACCTGATCCGGGTAATGCCGGCGGAGGGAAGCCTATGCGGAGGAATCCCCCTACAAACCGAATCTCTCCCCAGGCCGCGTGGGCCCTGGACCCCGGGCCTTACCCGGAGGGCGCATGCGGCGGGGAGGTGAAAGCTTGCTGGGAAGGCTCTATCTGGTGGTGACCCCCAGGCCCGGCTGGTCCCTGGAGGTGACCTTGGACCGCACGGAAAGGGCCTTGGCAGGGGGGGTGGAGGTTTTGCAACTTCGGGCAAAGGACTGGGAGGCCAGGCCCACCCTGGACCTGGGGGAGAGGATGTTGTCCCTGGCCCGGCGGTACGGGGTTCCCTTCTTCCTCAACGACCGGCCTGATCTGGCGGCCCTTCTGGGGGCGGACGGGGTGCACCTGGGCCAGGGGGACCTCACCCCCGGGGAGGCCCGGCGCTTCTTCCAGGGGATGGTGGGCCGCTCCACCCACGCCGCCGAGCAGGCTCTAAAGGCCCTCGAGGAAGGCGTGGACTACCTCTCCATAGGCCCGGTGTGGGAAACCCCCACCAAGCCGGGTAGGCCGGCAGCGGGCTTGGCCTATGTGCGATGGGCCAGGGAAAATTTGGGGGAGAAGCCCTGGTACGCCATCGGCGGCATCACCCTGGAGAACCTGGGGGAGGTCTTGGAGGCTGGGGCGCGCCGCATCGTGGTGGTGCGGGCCATTTTGGACGCCGAGGACCCCGAGAAGGCGGCCCAGGCCTTTCGGGAGAAGCTCTATGGTGTGGCTTAACGGCGAGGCCAAGCCTTTGGAGGGGAAGACGCTTAAGGAGGTCTTGGAGGAACTGGGCGTGGAGCTATCCCGGGTGGCGGTCCTCCTCAACGAGGAGGCCTATCCGGTGTGGGAGCTTCCCCACCACGTCCTAGAGGAAGGGGATGTGGTGGAGGTGGTGGCTCTGATGCAAGGAGGCTAGATGGACACCTGGAAGGTAGGGGATACCGAGCTGAAAAGCCGCCTCATCCTGGGTTCGGGTAAGTTCAAGGACTTTGGGGTGATGCGGGAGGCCGTAAGGGCTTCAGGGGCGGAGGTGGTCACCGTGGCCATCCGCCGGGTGGAGGCCAAGATGCCCGGGCACGTGGGGCTTTTGGAGGCCTTGGAGGGGGTCAGGCTTCTGCCCAACACCGCCGGGGCCAAGACCGCGGAGGAGGCCCTAAGGATTGCCCGCCTGGGCCGGGTCCTCACCGGGGAACGGTGGGTGAAGCTGGAGGCGATCCCCGACCCTACCTACCTCCTTCCCGACCCCGTGGAGACCCTGAGGGCGGCGGAGAGGCTGTTGGAAGAGGGTTTTGTGGTTCTTCCCTACATCGGGCCCGACCTGGTCCTGGCCAAAAGGCTGGCGGCGCTGGGCACGGCCACGGTCATGCCCCTGGCGGCCCCCATCGGTTCGGGCTGGGGGGTTAAGACCCGGGCCCTTTTGGAGCTCTTTGCCCGGGAAAAGGCTTCCCTGCCCCCGGTGGTGGTGGATGCGGGGCTTGGCCTGCCCTCCCATGCGGCAGAGGTGATGGAGATGGGCCTGGAAGCGGTTTTGGTGAACACCGCTATCGCCGAGGCGGAAGACCCCGTGGCCATGGCCGAGGCCTTCCGCTTGGCGGTGGAGGCGGGAAGGAGGGCGTACCTGGCGGGGCCCATGCGCCCCAGGGAGGGGGCAAGCCCCTCGAGCCCCACCGAGGGCGTGCCTTTGGGAGGGCAAAAGCGGTGAAGGCGGACGCCATCGTGGTGGGGGCAGGGATCATCGGGGCCCTGGCTGCCTACGAGCTGAGGAAGCGGGGCCTGAACGTCCTCCTGCTGGATGCCGGCAAGGAGGGGGCGGCCACCCTGGCCAGCGCAGGGATGCTGGCCCCCTACCCCGAGGGGCTTTCCGGGGAGGTGCTGGAGGCGGCCCTCTTGGGCCTGGAGTCCTACCCGGGGCTTCTTGCTGAGCTTAGGGGCCTGGACCTGGAGGTGGAAGCAGGCTTTTCCGGTACCCAGGTGGTGGCCCTATCCCATGGGGAACAGGAAGCCTGGGGAGCGGGAGAACCCCTCTCCTATCCGGTGCGGGGGGCAAGGGGCGCACGCACCTTCCCCGGGGGTTATGTGCATCCCGGAAGGCTAAGGGAGGCCCTGTTAAGGGCCTTGGCCGCCATGGACACCCCCTTGGTCCTGGCCGAGGTGGAACGGGTGGAGCCGGGACGGGTCCATGGGCGGGGGGAGGAGGGAGCCTTTTCCCTCGAGGCCCCCCGCATCCTCCTGGCCGTGGGGGCGTGGGGAGGGCGGTTCGGTCTTAGGGTGCGCCCCCTAAAGGGGGAGGCCCTGGTCCTGGTGGGACCTCCTGAGGCCCAGCCCCCCCAGCCCCTTTTTGCCGGGGAGGGTTACCTCCTTCCGCGGGAGGGCGGGGTGTACGTGGGGGCCACGGGGCGCGAGGGGTGGGCTCCTGGGGTGGACCTCTTTGGGCTCAGGTGGCTTGCCGATTACGCCCACGAGCGCTTTCCCCTCCTGGAAGGGGCCCGGTTGCGGGAGGCCCTTTGGGGCCTTCGGCCCGCGGGGGAGCTTTTTGTGGGGGAGGTACAGGAAGGAATCTATGCGGCGGTGGGCCACGGGAGGAACGGGGTCCTCCTGGCTCCGTGGACAGCGAAGAGGATTCTGGAACTTATGGGGGTAGAACCATGACCCAGCTGGAAGCGGCAAGAAAAGGCATCGTCACCGAGGAGATGGCCTACGTGGCGGAAAAGGAGGGGGTTTCCCCAGAAGTGGTGCGGGAGGGGGTGGCCGCGGGGCGGATCGTGATTCCCCGGAACCCCAACCACCGCACCCTTAAGGACTTCAAGGGGATTGGGGAGGGGCTTAGCGTGAAGGTGAACGCCAACCTGGGCACCTCCTACGACTACGTAAACCCCGAGGAGGAGGTGGAAAAGGCCCGGGTGGCCATCCAGTACGGGGCGGACACCATCATGGACCTCTCCACCGGGGGAGACCTGAGGGCCATAAGGGAGCGGATCCTCGAGGTGGCCACGGTCCCCTTGGGCACCGTGCCCATCTACGAGGCGGAGTTCCGCGCCGCCAAGAGGAAAAGCTTCTTCGACATGTCCGCGGACGACCTTTTTGGGGTCATAGAGGAGCACGGGCGGCAGGGGGTGGACTACATCACCGTGCACGCGGGGGTTACCCTGAGGAACCTGGAGGTCTACCGGAACACCCCCCGGACCACGGGGATCGTGAGCCGAGGCGGAGGGCTTCTCGCCGCCTGGATGCTCCACCGGGGAGAGGAGAACCCCCTTTATGCCCGCTTTGATGACCTCTTGGACATCGCCCGTACCTACGACGTGACCCTCTCCTTAGGAGATGGCCTCAGGCCCGGTTCCCTGGCGGACAGCACCGACCGGGCCCAGATCGCCGAGCTCCTCACCATCGGGGAACTGGTGGAAAGGGCCCGCCGGGCGGGGGTGCAGGCCATGGTGGAGGGCCCGGGGCACATCTCTCTTAACGAGGTGGCCGCCAACGTGCAAATCCAGAAGAAGCTCACGGGCCATGCCCCCTTCTACATCCTGGGCATGCTTCCCGTGGATACCGCCGCTGGCTTTGACCACATCGCCGGGGCCATCGGCGGGGCCTTGGCGGGCTGGATGGGGGCGGATATGCTCTGCTACCTGACCCCGGCGGAGCACCTGGGCCTCCCCACCCCGGAGCACGTGAAGGAGGGGGTGATCGCCTTCAGGATCGCCGCCCATGCCGCCGACGTGGCCCGGGGGAACCCCAGGGCCCTGGAGCAAAACCGCCGCATGTCCGAGGCCCGCTACCGCCTGGACTGGGAAGGCCAGTTTGCCCTCTGCCTCTTTCCCGAGGAGGCCCGCCGCCTCAAGGAGGAGCGGGGCTCCAAGACCAAGGCCTGTAGCATGTGCGGCCCCTTCTGCCCCATGAGCCTGGTGGAGGCGGTCCTTAGGGGTAAGGGCCGCATGGAGCTTCCCGTAGGTTAGGGGGCGGCATGCGGGTAGCCCTCACCATCGCCGGCTCCGACTCGGGAGGCGGGGCCGGGGTGCAGGCGGACCTCAAGACCTTCTTCCGCTTCGGGGTCTATGGTACCAGCGTCCTCACCCTGGTCACCGCCCAAAACACCCTGGGGGTGCAAAGGGTGGAACTCCTGCCCCCCGGGCTGGTGTACCAGCAGATGCAAAGCGTGGCTGAGGACTTTCCCATCCACGCCGCCAAGACGGGGGCCTTGGGAGGGGAGGAGATTGTGAAAGCGGTGGCCGAAGGGGTGGAGCGCCACGGGATCCACCCCCTGGTGGTGGACCCGGTGATGGTGGCCAAGGGCGGCAATCCCCTTCTCGCCCCCGGGGCCGTCCGGGCCCTTAAGGAGAGGCTTTTTCCCCTGGCCACCCTCATCACCCCCAACCGCCTCGAGGCGGAAGCCCTCCTTCAGAAGCCCATCCGCACCTTGGCGGAGGCCGAGGAAAGGGCAGAGGAGCTCCTCGCCCTGGGCCCCCAGGCGGTTCTCCTCAAGGGGGGCCATTTTGCGGGGGAAGAGGCCGTGGACCTCCTGGCCACCCGGCGGAGAATCCTTGCCTTCCGCGCCCCCCGCATCCGGACCCGAAACACCCACGGCACGGGGTGCACCCTTTCCGCAGCCATCGCCGCCCTCTTGGCCTTGGGAAAACCCCTGGAGGAAGCCGTGGGGGAGGCTAAGGCCTACCTCACCCGGGCCTTGGAGACCGCTCCCGGTCTGGGGGGCGGCCACGGCCCCCTGAACCACTTCGCCTAGGGAGCTTGACCCGCTCCTGACAAGGGGCAGCTACTCTGCCCTTGGAGGTGGGGGATGAAGCGTAGGGATATCCTCAAAGGCGGCTTGGCGGCAGGAGCTTTGGCCCTTCTTCCCAAGGGGGCAGCCCAGGGAGCTTTCCAAAACACCCCTAGCCTGGGCCGGCGGTACCGGAATCTGATCGTTTTTGTGTACGACGGCTTCTCCTGGGAGGACTACGCCATCGCCCAGGCCTACGCCCGGAGGCGGCTTGGCCGGGTTTTAGCCCTGGAGAGGCTCCTTTCCCGGTACCCCAACGGCTTGGTAAACACCTACAGCCTCACCAGCTACGTCGCCGAGTCCAGCGCCGCGGGCAACGCCCTCTCCTGTGGGGTGAAGACGGTCAACGGGGGGCTGGCCGTACATGCGGACGGCACCCCCTTGAAGCCCTTTTTCGCCGCCGCTAAGGAGTTGGGTAAGGCGGTGGGCCTGGTGACCTCCACCACGGTGACCCATGCCACCCCGGCCAGCTTCGTGATTTCCAACCCCGACCGCAACGCCGAGGAGAGGATCGCCGAGCAATACCTGGCCTTTGGGGCCGAGGTGTACCTGGGGGGCGGGGACCGGTTCTTCAACCCCGAAAAGCGGAAGGACAAGAGGGACATGTACAGCGCCTTCACCCAGGCGGGCTACGGGGTGGTGCGCACCCCGGAAGAGCTGGCCCGTTCCAACGCCAGCCGGCTCCTCGGGGTCTTCTCCGATAGCCACGTCCCCTACGAGGTGGACCGCCGCTTCCAAGGGGTTAAGGTCCTAAGCCTGAAGGAGATGGTCCAGGCGGCCCTACCCAGGCTGGCCGCCTACCGCAATGGCTTCGTGCTCCAGGTGGAGGCGGGGCGGATTGACCACGCCAACCACCTCAACGACCCCGCCGCCACCCTCTGGGATGTCCTGGCCGCAGATGAGGCCCTGGAGGCCCTTACCGCCTTCGTGGACCGTAACCCGGACACCCTGTTTATCCTGGTGTCCGACCACGCCACCGGGGTTGGGGCCTTGTACGGTGCGGGCAGGAGCTATTTGGAAAGCTCCGTGGGCCTGGACCTCCTCGAGGGGCAAAAGGCCAGCTTCGAGCACATGCTGCGGTTGCTGGGGGGTAATCCCGACCCCGGGCAGGTGAAGGAGGCCTACCGGGCCATGAAAGGGGTCACCTTGGAGGATGCCGAAGCCCAGATGGTGGTGGAGGCCATCGCCAAGAAGACCTATCGGCCCGATGGGGTACGGTACGGGGTGCAGCCCAGCAACACCCTGTCCTGGGCCATGGTGCAGCGGAACGCCAGCAGACCCGACCGACCCAACATCGGCTGGAGCTCCGGCCAGCATACCGCAAGCCCCGTGGTGCTGGCCCTTTACGGCCAGGGCCTCCGCCACCTGAGCCTGGGCCTTGTGGACAACACCCATGTCTTCCGCCTGATGGGGGAGGCCTTGGGGATCCGCTACCAGAACCCGGTGATGAGCGAGGAGGAGGCCCTGGAGATCCTGAAATCCCGCCCCGTGGGGATGAGGCACCCGGGGGACATCTGGGGCTAGAGGGGTTTGGCTCCTCCTTCCTGGGGTAGGCCACTTGGGGGTCTACCCCCCTTTTTTCCGGGGAACGCCCATCTCCCAGACGCTATTCCTGGGCTTTCCTGCGCACCAGGGTGACGAACTCCCCTTCCTGAACCACCTCACCCCTCTGGTTCAGGACCCGTACCCGCTGTACCACCACCCCTCGGTCGGGCTTGCTGGTTTCATGCTTCTCCAGGATCTCGCTTTCCCCCCTCACGGTGTCCCCTATGAATACGGGTTTCAAGAACTTGTAGTTGCGGATCTCCATCCAGGCGATAATGGTTCCCTCAAAGTGTCCGCCTCGTTGCCGAAGGCCGGTGAGCATGGAAAGGACCAGAAGCCCATGGGCGATGCGCTGGCCAAAGGGGGTCTCCTTGGCGAACTCGGCATCGGTGTGGATGGGGTTAAAGTCCCCGGAGATCCCAGCGAAGTTCACCACGTCGGCTTCGGTCACCGTACGGGCGGGGGTGGTAAAGCGCTGGCCTACCTGGAAGTCCTCAAAGTACATGGGCATCCTTATCACCTCCCTAGCCTTCTCCAAGGGCCTTGATCCCGGTGAGGTGGGCCCCGATCACCAGGGTCTGCACCTCGCTGGTTCCCTCGTAAAGGGTGAGGATACGGGCGTCCCGGTAAAGCCGGGCCACCTCGTACTCCTCGAAAAAGCCGTAGCCCCCGTGGACCTGGATAGCCCGATAGGCCACGCGGTTGGCAGCTTCTGAGGCGAAGAGCTTGGCCATGCTGGCCTCGAGGGTATACCTTTCCCCCCTGAGCTTCTTGGCTACCGCCTGGTAGGTGAGGAGGCGGCTCGCTTCGAGGTCCAGCTTCATCTGGGCCAGATGCGCCTGCACCAGCTGAAAACTGGCGATGGGCCGTCCGAACTGGTGCCTTTCCTTGGCGTACCGGACGGATAGGTCCAAGGCCCGTTGCATCAGCCCTACCGCTCCCGCCGCCAGGGAAACCCGTCCGGTATCCAGGGTGGAAAGGGCGACCTTGAAGCCTTGTCCCTCCTCTCCCAAAACCCTGTCCTTGGGTATGCGCACCCCCTCTAGGAAGACGATCCCCGTGTCCGCAGCCCTAAGCCCTAGTTTCCCCTTCAATGGCATAGTGCGTAGGCCATCTTCCCGTTCCACTAGGAAGGCGGTAATGCCCTTGCTGCCCTTCTCTGGGTTGGTTTTGGCAAAAATAAGGAACACCTGGGCCACGTTGGCATGGGAGACGAAGGTCTTCTGTCCTTCTAGCACATAGTGATCGCCGTCCTGGTAAGCCCGGGAGCGGAGGCTCCCTGCATCCGAGCCCGCTTCGGGTTCAGTTAGGCCATAGGCTCCCAGAATCTCCCCCCGGGCCAGACGGGGGATGTAGCGCTTCTTCTGCTCAGGGGTGCCGTAGGTGAGGATGGGGGTGAGGACCAAGCTTTGCTGTACGGAAAGGATAGAGCGTAAGGAAGCGTATCCTCCAAGCTCCTCCAGAAGGGCGATGTAGGCCCAAAAGTCCAGGCCAGCGCCTCCCAGCTCCTCAGGCACGAAAACCCCGAGGAAGCCCAGCTCTCCCATCCGCCTTACCAGGGGCCAGGGAAAAGCTTCCCGGGCCTCATACTCCGCCAGGGTGGGCCCCGCTTCCTCTAGCAAGCGCCTAGCCAATTGTCGAATCTCCTTGTGTTCAGGAATCCCCATTTCCTAACCCCCTAAGGATAAGATCAAAGTAGAACCTGGCTACCTCTTCCGCCCGCAAGGGCCCGCCCGGGCGGAACCAACGGATCATCCAGTTGAGGAGGGAGAGGATGGCCCGGGCCGTGAGTCCCACATCCAGGGGACGGAAGACACCCAACGCCATGCCCCGCTCGAGGATGGCTCGGAGCAGGCCCTCGTACCGGTCGCGCAAGGCGATGGTAAGGGCCCTTTTTTCGGGAGAGAGGCTTTGCAACCCTTGCAGCATGGCCACGAAAAAGGGCCGGTTCTCCTCCAGGAAGCGGGCATGGCCTTCCATGAAGCGCAGCAGGGCTGCCTTGGGGTCGGGTTCGGATAGGGCTTTTTCTCCTTGGCGGCGAAGGCCCTCTAGGGCCTGAAGGCTGATCTCGTAGAGAACCTCCTCCTTGCTCCGGAAGTGGTGGTAGAGCGCCGCCTTGGAAAGGCCCAGAGCCTCGGCCAGGTCCTGAACACTGGTGGCCTCGTAGCCCTTTTCCGTAAAAAGCCGGGCGGCCTCTTCCAGGATGCGGTTGCGTGTGGCAGTTCCCATACCCCACCGACCGGTCGGTAAGTACACTCTACCCCTCGAGGAGGGCATAGTCAAGGGAGCCTCCCCCTGCCTTCCACGTTTCCAAAGCTGTTGGTGCTACGCGGAAGGATAGGGGTTGCCAAGCCCCTATAAGTGTGGAAGTATGGAAAGGGTAGGAGGAGCTTATGAAGGTGACCCTTAGCGTCCTCAAGGCCGACATCGGCTCCGTCGGAGGGCACACCTTACCCAGCCGCAGGGTGCTGGCCCGGGTGGAGGAGGTGGTACGGGGGGAGGTGGGCGGTTTGCTCCTGGATGCCCATGTGTTCCACATTGGGGACGACATCGTCCTGCTCCTCTCGCATACCCATGGCGTTCGGAACCCAGCCGTCCACGAGCTGGCCTGGAAAGCCTTCCGGGAGGGCACCGAGGTGGCCAAGGAGGAGGGTCTTTACGGGGCCGGGCAGGATCTATTGAAGGATGCCTTCTCCGGCAACCTCCATGGCCTGGGGCCCCAGGTGGCGGAGATGGAGTTTGAAGAACGCCCTGCGGAGCCCTTTATGGTGCTGGCCGCCGATAAGACCGAACCTGGGGCGTTCAACCTGCCCCTCTACCTGGCCTTCGCCGACCCCATGTACTCCTCTGGCCTCTTGCTCTCATCGGAGTTGCGCCCTGGCTTCCGCTTCCGCATCATGGACCTTGCCCAAACGGAAAGGGATAGCTACATCGTTTTGGATGCCCCTGAGCGGCTATACGACATCGCCGCCTTGCTTAGGGACTCCCACCGGTTTGGGATAGAGTCCATCTGGTCTAGGAGGTACGGGGAGATCGCTGCGGTGGTGAGCACCACCCGCCTGCGGAATATTGCCGGCCGCTATGTGGGCAAGGACGATCCGGTAGCCCTCATTCGCACCCAGAAGATTTTCCCCGCCACGGAGGAGTTTGGTCCCCCCTTGGCCCTGGCTCCCTTCGTGGCCGGGGATACCCGGGGAAGCCACCACCTGCCCTTGATGCCGGTGAGGGCCAATACCCCCGCCTCCACCTTCTTCTGCGTGCCCATGGTTTGCGGGCTGGCTTTTTCCCTGAAGGAGGGCCGGTTTTCCGAGCCGGTGGACCTCTTTGCGGATCCCGTCTGGGATGCGGTGCGGGCCAAGGTGGTGGAGAAGGCCCAAGAGATGCGCCGCCAAGGATTTTACGGTCCAGCCATGCTACCCATGGAAGAGCTGGAGTACACGGGTATCGCGGAGCGGCTTAGGGAACTGGAGCGGGAGTTCTCCTAGCGCCCCCATAAACCCTGGGGGAAAAGCCAAGAGGTCTCCCCTAGGGTAGGGATTAGACTTGCCGGGGAGGAGCGCATGGACCTCACCCACTATCCTTACCCTTCCCGCCGGCACGTGGTTCTTGGCCGACGGGGTGCGGTGGCCACCAGCCAGCCCCTGGCGGCTTTGGCGGGGATGGAGATGCTGCTTAAGGGGGGAAACGCGGTGGATGCGGCCATCGCCATGGCGGCCACCCTCACGGTGGTGGAGCCCACCAGCAACGGGATCGGGGGCGACCTTTTCGCCATGGTGTGGGATGGACGGCTCCACGGGCTGAACGCCTCTGGGAAAAGCCCCTTGCGCCTGACCCCTGACCGGATTCCCGAGGGGGGGATGCCGGAAAGGGGCTGGCTCCCGGTGACGGTGCCCGGAGGGGTCTCGGGGTGGCGGGCTTTGCACCAGCGCTTTGGCAGGCTCCCTTTCCCCGAGATCCTTGCCCCCGGCATCCGCTACGCGGAGGAGGGGTTCCCGGTGGGACCGGAGACGGCCAGGACCTGGCGCAGGGCGGAGGGGATCTACCTTCCCCTTAAGGGTCCGGAATTCCGGCCCTTCCAGGAGACCTTCTTTCCCCAGGGTCGGGCCCCGAGGGCCGGGGAGGTGTGGCGAAGCCCTGGGCACGCCCAGACGTTGAGGGAGATCGGGGAGAGCTATGGGGAAAGCGTTTACCGGGGGAGGTTGGCCGAGGCCATAGCGGGATTTAGCGAGGCTACCGGGGGCCTTCTCACCCTCGAGGACCTCAGGGCCCATGAGCCGGAGTGGGTGGAGCCCCTCTCCCTGGAGTACCGGGGCCTCACCGTGCACGAGCTCCCCCCTAACGGCCAGGGGATCGCCGCCCTTTTGGCCCTGGCGATCCTGGAGGGCTTCGAGCTTAAACCGGAAGACCCCTTCAGCTACCACCTGCAGATCGAGGCCATGCGCCTGGCCTTGGCGGACGCCTTCCAGTACGTGGCCGACCCCCGCTACCTGGAGAAGCCTCCCCAGGCCCTGCTGTCCCCCGAACACGTGGCGTCCCGGCGCGGACTTATCGGGGAAAGGGCCCTTCCCCAGGCCCTGCCGGGGGTGAGACCTGGGGGAACGGTCTACCTGGCGGCGGCGGACGGGGAGCTGATGGTCTCCCTCATCCAGTCCAACTACCAGGGCTTTGGCTCGGGCATCCTTGTGCCTGGCACGGGGATCGCCCTGCAAAACCGGGGACTGGGGTTTTCCTTGGAGGAGGGACACCCCAACCGGGTGGGACCGGGCAAGCGGCCTTACCACACCATCATCCCCGGGTTTCTCACGCGGGAGGGCAAACCCTTGGGTCCCTTTGGGGTGATGGGGGGCTACATGCAACCCCAGGGGCACGTGCAGGTGGTGGTGGCCCTGGCGGACTTGCAGCTTAACCCCCAAGCGGCGCTGGACCGGCCGCGGTGGCAGGTGGTGCCGGGTAGGGGAGGGGAGGACTGGGTGGTGCTGGAGCCGGGTATACCCCAGGCTACGGCCCTAGTGCTCAAGGACCTGGGGCACCGGGTGGCCTATGAGGTGGAGCCTGGGGTTTTTGGGCGGGGTCAGGTGGTCTTGCGCCGTGGGGAGGCGTTTTTGGGGGCTTCGGATCCACGAGCGGAGGGGTTGGCGTTGGTCTGGTGAGGAGAGAAAGAGCACGAGCAGTTTTAATCGTGAAATATAACACAAGCTTACTCCCCCAGCTGTGCCCCAAGAGGCTTAAGGCCTGGGACTTGAGCATCAGGTTCTCGCTGAAGAGGCCTGCCGGGATGCTGTCTGCACCCGGCCCGAGGGGGCGCGGGTAGGAGTAAGGGTTTAGCCTCGAGGCGGCTTCGGCCCTCTGGCTGTAGCGGTTAGAGACAGACAAGGGGGCGGGGCTTTTGCAAAGCGCTTTTGGGTTGTTTCCTGGGCCCAGGAAATCCGGGCGGAGTGAGCCTTTGCTTTACCCAAACTCCCTTATTGCAGGTTGGCTGGGTAGTTGTTATGTTCGCGAAAGGTACATTTCGCGTATATGATATAATCCCCCTGTGGAGCAGGCGCTTATATGGAAAACCATCGGTGTTAAAAAGCCCGATAAGGCCCTTCACGGCCTAGCCCCCTATGCGGAATACCTCCTCCTGGAAAGGGGTTACTCCCCCCGGGGGGTGCGCCGCTACCTGCAGGACCTGGCCTTTTGGCTCCGCTTCCTCGAGGAGGGAGGTTTCACCCCGGGCCCCGAGGCGGTGCGGGCCCTCCTCCTCAAGGAGCGTTGGGCCCCCAGGAGGGTGCAGGGGTTTCTGGCAGCCCTCCGCAGCTATTACCGCTACCTGGCCCAGGTCAGGGGCGAGGCGGTGTCCGATCCCACGGAGGGCATTGGTCGTCCCAAGGCCGGGCGCAGGCTTCCCTTGCACCCGGGCCCTGAGGAGCTCAAGCGCTTCCTCGAGGCCCTGGGGGCCGAAAGGGAGGCCAAGCTCCTCAGCCACCTAGCCCGGTTCCTCTACGGCACGGGGCTTCGTATCTCCGAGGCCCTTTCCCTGAAGGGCCGGAACGTGATCCTCGAGGGCTCGGTTCCCGCGGCCATCCGGGTGGTGGGCAAGGGGAACAAGGAAAGGCTGGTACCCCTTTCCAAGACCGCCCGGGAAGTGCTTCTGGAGCTGGGTCCGCCCCAAGGTAATGTGCCTCTTTTCACCTTCTCCCAAGGGCGGCACCGGGGCCGGGTGCCCTCCGCCCGGTACGTGGAGGCCCGGTTCCGGGAGGCCGCCCTAAGGGCGGGCTTGGACGCCAGGCGCTTCACCCCGCACAAGCTCCGCCACGCCTACGCCACCTTGCTGGTGGAAAACGGCGTGGAGCTGGACGCGGTGAAGGACCTCCTAGGCCACGAGTCCATTGCCACCACCCAGATCTACCTGCACGCTTCTCGGGAACGGCTTAGGGAGGCGGCCTCGAGGCTACCCGAGCTTTAAGCCTCCCCGCTCTAGACCGCAGGCCGGGCTTCAGCCGGAACCTGGCCCTTCCTCCGCAGGCTAGGAAGGCCGTCTAGGCCCCTACCCATCCGCCGGGACCCGAAAAAGGTGATGCGGGACACTTGTCCCTTCGCCTTGGGTGTGCTAACCTAACAAACGACCGTTAGCCATGGAGCGGCGCGAGCAGATCCTCACCGTAGCAGGCCACCTCTTCAGCCAGCGGGGTTACCACGCCACCAGCATGCGGGAGCTGGCCAAGCACCTAAACCTCCAGGGGGGAAGCCTATACGCCCACATCGCCTCCAAGGAGGAACTCCTTCTGGAGGTGGTCCGCCAGGCGGCAAAGCGGTTCCTTGGGGTCTTGGAGGGACTCGAGGGCGATCCCGTGTCCAAGGTGAAGGGCCTGGTGCGGGGCCACCTCGAGGTCATCGCCCAGGAGCTTCCCCGGGCCACGGTCTTCTTCCACGAGTGGAAACACCTCTCCCCTCCCCTTCTGGAAGAGGCCAAGGCCTTAAGGCGCCGCTACGAGGAAGGCGTCCAGGCGGTGATCCAGGAGGGAAGGGAAAAGGGGGTCTTTCGGGTGGAAAACCTGCGCCTGGCCACCCTTTTTGTCCTTTCCGCCCTCAACTGGACCTACCAGTGGTACCGGCCTGAAGGACCCCTTTCCTTGGAAGAGCTTTCGGAAGCCTACGCCACCCTCATCCTCAGGGCGCTGGGCGTGGAGGCTAGTGGGGAGAAAGGAGGCGAGGATGGTTAAGCTTAGGATCGGCTACCCAGAGGACCCCGACTACCAGGAGAGGCTTGAGGAGTTTGAGGCCCGCATCGCCCGGGGCGAGAAGATCGAGCCCGGGGACTGGATGCCCGCGGAGTACCGGCGCCAGCTCATCCGCATGATCTCCCAGCACGCCCATAGCGAGTGGGTGGGCATGCTTCCCGAAGGGGCCTGGATCACCCGGGCTCCCTCCATAAGGCGCAAGCTCATCCTCCTGGCCAAGGTCCAGGACGAGGCGGGGCACGGGCAGTACCTCTACCATGCCGCCGAAACCCTGGGGATTACCCGGGAGGAGATGGTGGAGGCCCTCCTTTCCGGCAAGGCCAAGTACTCCAACATCTTCAACTACCCCACCCTCACCTGGGCGGATGTGGGCATCATCGGCTGGCTGGTGGACGGGATGGCCATCAAGAACCAAACCATGCTGGCCCAGTGCTCCTACGGGCCCTACTCCCGGGCCATGGTGCGCATCTGCGCGGAGGAAACCTTTCACCACAAGCAGGGCAAGGAGGCGGTCCTCCTCTACGCCAGGGGCTCCAGGAAGCAGCGCCAGATGGTGCAGGATGCCTTGAACCGCTGGTGGTGGCCCACCCTCATGATGGCCGGGCCTCACGACACCGACTCCCCCCACACCCCCCTCCTTCTCCGCTGGGGCATCAAGACCAAGACCAACGACCAGGTGCGCCAGGAGTTCCTCAACGAGCATGTCCCCGAGCTCTTGGACGCTGGCCTCACCATCCCCGACCCCAACCTCCGCTACGACGAGAAGACAGGCAACTGGATCCACGGGCCCATCCCCTGGGACGAATTCTGGAAGGTGATCAACGGGGAAGGCCCCATGAACCGGCACCGGCTCATGGCCCGCAGGAGGGCCCACGAGGAAGGGCGTTGGGTGCGGGAGGCCCTCGAGGCTTACGGCCAGCGCCGCCTGGCCCAGGCCGCGGACTAGGAGGATGCCATGTGGGGAACCGAGTGGCCCCGGTTTGAGGTGATCAAGCAGGACACCAAGCATGGCCCTCCGCAGATGGTGGGTTCGGTGCACGCCGCCGACCCGGAGCACGCCCTCCTGGTGGCCCGGCACGTGTTCGTGCGGCGCCCTGCCGCCTACGCCCTCTTCGTGGCGCCTGCCGAGGCCTTCTTCCACGTCTCCCAGGAGGGCCTAAAGGAGTTGAGGCCGGGCCGCATGGAGGGTGGGAGCGAAGAGCCCTACTGGGTCTGTGCCAAGAGGAGCCACCGCCGGAGCATGGTTTACGGGGACCTGGTGGGCCGCTTCCTGGCCCAAGGTCCGGAGGATGCCATAGCCCAAGCCCTCCTGCAGGCCCAAGGGGTGGCCTTCTGGGCAGTTCCCGAGCGGTTGCTGGTGGGAACCGAACCCACGGAGGAAGTGGTGGAAAGCTGGTTTGCCCCGGCCAAGGAGAAGACCTACCGCCTGCAAAGCTACTACGGGCTCATCACCGCCAAGGGGGTGGAGGATGCTTGATGCCTACCTGAAGGACGCCCTGGTGGCCCGGCTCACCGCCTGGGCCGACGACGAGGTGGTCCTGGCCCAGCGGCTTTCCGAGTGGGTGGGGCATGCCCCCATCCTCGAGGAGGACATCGCCATCGCCAACCTGGCCCAGGACGAGTTGGGCCACGCCAAGGTCTGGTTGGAGCTCAGGCAGGGGCTGGACGGCTCCGACCCCGACCACCTGGTCTACTTCCGGGATCCCCTGGAGTTCCAAAACGCCATCATGGTGGAGCTTCCCAAGGGGGACTGGGCCTTCACCCTGGTGCGGCAGTACCTCTTTGACGCCTACGAGAACCTCTGGCTCAAGGAGGCGACTAGGAGCACCTATGGCCCCTTGGCCGAGGCGGCAAGCCGCATCCTAAAGGAGGAAAGGTTCCACCTGAGGCACTCCTCCCTCTGGGTGGAGCGCCTGGGCCAAGGCACGGAGGAATCCCACCGCCGGGCGCAGGAGGCCCTGGAGACCCTGTTCCCCTACGTTCGCCAGCTCTTCCGGCCCCTCCCGGGGGACGAGGCCCTGGTGGAGGCAGGGGTGGTGCCGGATCTCCAGGCCCTCGAGGCCCCCTACCTGGAGGAGGTGACCGCCCACCTGGTGCGCTCGGGCCTCCGGCCGCCCGAGGGAGGGTACGTGCCCAAAAGCCGCCAGGAGCACACGGAGTACCTCTGGTCCCTCCTGGCGGAGATGCAGTCCGTGGCCCGCTGGGACCCGGAGGCCAAGGCATGGTAGAGCGGTACTGGGAGGCCTTAAAAGGGGTTAAGGACCCGGAGATCCCCGTCCTCAACATCGTGGAGATGGGGATGGTCCTGGGGGTGGAGGCGGAAGGGGAAAGGGTGAGGGTCCGCTTCCGCCCCACCTTTTCCGGCTGCCCTGCCATACAGCTCATCCGCCAGGAGATGGAAAGGGCCCTGCGGGAGGCGGGCGCCAAGGAGGTGGAGGTGGTGGAGGCCAAGGCCCCCTGGAGCACCGAGGACATGGCGGAGGAGGCGAGGGAGAAGCTCCTGGGTTACGGGGTAGCCCCACCCCTTCCCCTTCCCCTAGCGGGGAAGGATCCCCCCTGCCCCCGGTGCGGCAGCCAGGAGGTGGTCCTCAGAAACGCCTTTGGAGCCACCTTGTGCAAGATGCTCTACCAGTGCACCGCCTGCGGGGAGGTTTTTGAGGCCTTCAAGACGGTCTGAAGGGGAAGCATCCGTCCTGGAAAGTGGGAAACTCAGAGGATCCGGTTTAAAGGAGGCGACCTTGAAGGTGAGTACCTACCTTATGGGCCAGTGGGTAACGGGCGCAGGGGAAGGGGTACCGGTGCGGGATGCCGCCACCCTCGAGGTGCTGGCCCACGTGACCTCGGAGGGCCTGCCCCTCAAGGAGGCGGTGGCCTGGGGAAAGGAGGTGGGTGGGAAGGCCCTCCTTGCCCTGGGCTTTCAGGAGCGGGGGCGAAGGCTTCGGGCCCTGGCGCAATACCTATCCGAGCGCAAGGAGGAGCTTTACCGCCTCTACGCCACCACCGGGGGAACCCGCCGGGATGCCTGGTACGACGTGGACGGGGGCATCGGGGTGCTCTTCACCTATAGCTCCTTGGCCCGGACGCTTCCCCAGGGAAACCTCCTACCCGAGGAGGAAAACCTCCCCCTGAGCAAGGACTTTTCCTTCCAGGGAAGGCACCTCCTGGGCCCCAAGGGCGGGATCACGGTCCAGATCAACGCCTTTAACTTCCCGGTCTGGGGCCTCCTGGAGAAGTTCGCCCCCGCCTTCTTGGCGGGGGTGCCCACCCTAGCCAAGGCTGCTACCCCCACCGCCCACGTGGCCGAGGGATTGGTGCGCCTCATGGTGGAGTCCGGGCTTCTGCCGGAGGGGAGCCTCCAGTTCGTGGCGGGAGGCCTGGGGGATGCCCTCGAGGCCCTGGACCACCGGGATAGCGTCTACTTCACGGGCTCCAAGGCCACCGCGGACCGCTTAAGGCGCCATCCCGCCTTTTTGGAAGGGGGTGTCCTCTTCAACGCGGAAACCGACTCCCTAAACGCCGCCATCCTGGGGGAAAAGGCCGGGGAGGAGGAGATGGAGAGGCTGGCCCGGGAGATCGCCCAGGAGCTTTCCATCAAAACCGGGCAACGGTGCACGGCCATCCGCCGGGTCATGGTGCCCCAGGGCCGCCTCGAGGCCCTTTTGGAGGGCACCCGCAAGCACCTGGAGGGCCTTAGGCTGGGCGACCCCAGGGAGGAAGGCGTGGACCTAGGCCCCCTGGCCTCCCTAGGGCAAAAGGAGGAGGTGGAAGGGGCCGTGGAGGCCCTCCTGGCCGGTGGAGCCAGGGTGTATTGGCAGCACCCGGGGAGGCGGGATGGCGCCTTTTTCCCCCCTACCCTCCTCCTGGCGGAGGATCCCTGGGCACAGACCCTCCACCAGGGGGAGCCGTTTGGCCCCGTAGCCACCTTCTTCCCCTACCGGGACCGGGAGGAAGCCCTGCGCCTGGCCCGCATGGGAGGGGGAATGCTGGCGGCCACCCTGGCCACCCCGGATCCCGAGGAGGCCCGCTTCTACCTCCTTGGGCTTTCCAGGGAGGTGGGCCGGCTCCATATTTTGAACCGCCGCAACGCCCATAGCTCCACGGGCCACGGCTCCCCCTTGCCCCGCCTCCTCCACGGGGGACCCGGGCGGGCAGGGGGCGGGGAGGAGCTGGGAGGGCTCCTCTCCGTCAAGCGGCACCTGGCCCGCCTGGCGATACAGGCCGACCCCCACACCCTGCAAGCCCTCACCGGGGAGTATGCCAAAGGAGCGGAAAAGCCCGCCGGCATCCACCCCTTCCGCAAGTATTACGAGGAGCTGGAGATCGGGGAGACCCTCTCCACCCATCGCCGCACGGTCACAGAGGCGGACCTCGCCCTCTTCGCCCACCTTTCCTGGGACCACTTCTACGCCCACACCGACGAGATCGCGGCCCAGAAGAGCCTCTTTGGGAAGCGGGTGGCCCACGGATACTTCGTCCTCTCCGCCGCCGCCGGGCTCTTCGTGGATCCGGCTCCGGGCCCCGTCCTGGCCAACTACGGCCTCGAGGGCCTGCGCTTCACCGAACCCGTGGGCATCGGGGATACCTTGCAGGCCCGGCTCACGGTGAAGGCCAAGCGGCCCAGGGACGAGAAGTCCGGGGTGGTGGAATGGGCGGTGGAGGTGGTGAACCAGGAGGGGAAAACCGTGGCCGCCTATACCATCCTCACCCTGGTGGCCCGGAAGCCCACGGAAGCCTCTTCCTGACCCGTGCTACCATGGGGGTATGGCCGAGCACGAACCGGCCTTTTGCCCCGTTTATGCTGCCTTGAACCTCCTCCAGGAGAAGTGGACCCTGCACATCATCAGGGCCCTCCTGGAAGGTCCTAAGGGGTTCAACGAGCTCTCCCGGGCCATCGGGGGGGTGAACCCCGCCACCCTCTCCCAGCGCCTGGAGCATCTGGTGGAGCTGGGAGTGGTGGAGAAGAAAGTGGAATCCCTCATGCCCCCCCGCACCCGCTACAGCCTCACCGAGGCCGGGCGGGAGCTGGAGACGGTCATCGCCGCCATAGACCGCTGGGCCCGCAGGAACCTCAAGGCCCCCGTGGGCTAAGGCCCCACGAAGGGGTCCCGGGACCCCTTAAGAGCCTATTCCGCTTCCCCGGCCAGGTACTGCAGGTAGTTGGCCAGGCCCATCTGGCTTAAAAGTTCCCGCTGGGCCTCCAGCCAGTCCACATGGCCCTCCTCGTCTTTGAGGATCTCCGCCACCATGTCCCGGGTGCCGTTATCCCCCAGGCTTTGCGCCAGGTTCATGGTCTCGTTGTAGCCCCTAACCGCCTGCAATTCCCCCTCGTAGTCCCTGAAGAGGATTTCCTCCACCGTTTTGCCAATCCGGATCTCCCCGATCCGGTTCACCTCAGGGAAACCCTCCAGGAAAAGGATGCGCTCGATGTGCTTCTCCGCATGGCGCATCTCGGTGATGGCGTGGGCTTTAAGGTGGCGGGCCAGGGCCTTGAAGCCCCAATTCTCCGCCATCTCCGCATGGACCATGTACTGCAAAATGGCAGCAAGCTCTTCGGAAAGTCTTTCCTGTAGGCTCTGGATCACATCTGGGTGACCTTTCATAGGGAACCTCCAGGGGCATTATACCCCGGTTGGCCCCCACCATCCGGGAAGGGCTACCCCTTGGGAGGGGAGCTAAGGGGTACCCGGACTGGGTCTGGCCACCGGATCCCGCCCCCGGGTGCACGGTGCACCTCGAGGTGGTAGGCCTCCTCAGCCTCCTGGGGAAAGTCCTCCCGGTAGTGGGCCCCCCGGCTTTCCTCCCGCCAGAGGGCCATGCGCACCAGGAGCCGGGCCAAAAGGGCCAGATGGCCTGCTTCCACGAAGGCGCGCAGGACACGGGGATCCCTGAAGGCGGGGAGGTCCTCGGGAAGGGCTTCCTCGAGGGGAAGGCCTTTGCACCAGGCCAAAGCCCGGGCAAGGTCCTCTCCCCGTCGCACCACCCCGGCCGCCCGCCCCATCCTTTCCCGTAAGGGCTTTAGGTGCTTCGGATCCAGGAGGAAGAGGGGTAAAGGCTCCACCGTCCGGGGATAGACCAGGTCCTGAAGGGCGGCCTTGGCGGCCCGCTCTCCCATCACCAACCCCTCCAGGAGGCTATTGGAAGCCAGGCGGTTGGCCCCGTGGAAGCCCGTGGAAGCCACCTCCCCGGCGGCGTAGAGACCGGGGAGGCCTGTGTGGCCTGCAAGATCCGTCTTGACCCCCCCCATGGCGTAGTGGGCCGCGGGAGCCACAGGAAGAGGCTTCCGGAAGGGGTCAAAGCCCAGGGCCCGCGCCGCGGCCACCACCGTGGGGAAACGGGACTCCAGGTGGGGAATGGGCCTCAGGTCCAGGTAAACTGCCCCCGTCCCCTCCCTCTCCCGGTGCACCGCCCGGGCCACCACGTCCCGGGGGGCCAGCTCCCCCAAGGGATCGTAACGGGCCATGAAGCGCTCCCCCTGGGCGTTGAGCAGGATGGCCCCTTCCCCTCGGCAAGCCTCGCTCACCAGGCTTCCATCGGGAAGGGCGGTGGGATGGAACTGCACGAACTCCAGGTCCCTTAGGGTGGCTCCCGCCAGGTAGGCCAGGGCCATCCCGTCCCCCGTGGCCCCTTCGGGGTTGGTGGTCACGGGGAAAAGCCTTCCCAAACCCCCCGTGGCCAGCAGCACCGCCCCGGCCCGCACCTCCTTAAGCCCTTCAGGCCCCAGGACCAAAGCCCCCGCCACCCGGTCCTCCCCCAGGAGGAGGCTTACCGCCATGTGCCCCTCGAGGACCGGGCTTTTGAGCCGGCTCAGGAGCCCCTGGAGGAGGAAGAGGCCGCTGCGGTCTCCCCCCAGGTGCCGTACCCGCGCCCGGGAGTGGCCCCCCTCCCGGGTGGGTTCGGGGTGGAAGGGAAACCCCAGGGTAAGAAGCCTTTCCCAATGCCTAGGGGCTTCCTCCAGGATAGACCGGGCCACGCCCTCCTCCACCAAACCCCGACCCGCCCTAAGGGTGTCCTGGAGGTGGGCCTCCAGGTCGGCTTCATCCAAGGGGAAGGCTACCCCTCCCTGGGCCCAGGGGGTGGAACCCGAGGGAAGGGGATCCTTGCTGAGGAGGAGGACCCTAGCCCCCCTTTCCTCCGCCGCCAAGGCGGCGTAGACCCCCGCGATGCCCGCACCCAGGATGAGGAGGTCGGCGGTTAAGGTGGCCATGGGTCCTTCCGCCCTAGGGTCTAGCCCACGGCCACCATGGCCTCGAGGGCCCGCCGGGCCTTCCTTGCCACCTCCTCGTCCACCCGGATCACGTGGCGCATCTCCTTAAGGGACAGGTAAACCTTCTCTAGGGTGATCCGCTTCATGTACTCGCAGATGGCATCCGGCTTCACCGGGATAAAGGTCTTTTCCGGGGCCTCCTTGGCCAGGCGGTGGAGGATCCCCACCTCCGTGGCCACCACGAACTCCTTGGCCTCCGCCCTCTTGGCGTAGCGCACCATGCCTTCCGTGGAGAGCATCTTGGCGTCGGGTTTGAGGAAAAGGCAGCTGCTGCCGCACCCGCACTCGGGGTGGATCATGAACTCCGCCCCCGGGTGGTTCTGCAACAGGGCCTTCAGGTGCTCCTCGCGGATCCCCGCATGCACATGGCACTCCCCGGGGAAAAGGTCCAGCCTTCTCCCCGTCACCCTGGCCACGTGGGCGCCCAGGAACATGTCGGGCACGAAGAAGATGGGCCTATCCTCCGGCAGGCGGGAGACCACCTCCACGGCGTTGGCGCTGGTGACGCACACGTCCGCCAGGGCCTTTACCTCGGCTTTGGTGTTCACGTAGGCCACCACGATCCCCTCGGGATGGTCCTTTTTCCACGCCAGGATGTCCTCAGGCCGGATGCTATCCGCCAGGGAGCAACCCGCCTCCAGATCCGGAAGGAGGACGGTCTTCTCCGGGTTCAAAATGGCGGCGGTCTCCGCCATAAAGTGCACCCCGGCGAAGACGATGACCTTGGCCCGGGTCCTCTGGGCCTCCCGGGCTAGGCCCAGGGAGTCCCCCACGAAGTCCGCCACCTCCTGCACCTCAGGGAGCTGGTAGGAGTGGGCCAGGATGACCGCCTGCCGCTCTGCCTTCAGCCGGAGAACCTCTTGGATGAGAAGATCCCTTTCCATGCTTTGCGCTTTCGCTGGGTTGAAGCCCTGGGACGCGGCCCAGGCTTTTCTAGTCCTTTAGGGCCTCACCTCCCCAGGGAATCCCCATGGCCAGGTGACGGGCTTACCCCCTACCGCCCAGCGCACCCGGCCTGCCAGGGACACCCCTTCCCCCTGGGCCGGGACCTTGAGGCCGTGGGCCTGATCCTCAGGGAGCCGAACCCGGGCCCGCGCCATGCCCCTATGGTAGCACCCCATGGCATCAGGGGTGTACCACCAGCAGGGAAAGGTCCAAGGCCTTGGCGGAATGGGTCAGGGCCCCCACGCTCACAAAGTCCACCCCCGCCTCCGCCGCCAGCCGGGCTCTTTCCAGGGTCATGTTGCCGCTGGCCTCCAGGGGCACCCGCCCCCCCACCCGGCGCACGGCCTCGCGGATTTCCTCTGGGGAGAAGTTATCCAGGAGGATGAGATCCGCCCCCGCCTCCAAGGCCTCCTCCAGCTCGGCCAGGTTTCCCACCTCCACCTCCACCTTGAGGTAGTGGGGGGCCTTGGCCCTGGCCCTTTTCACCGCCTCGGCCACGCCTCCGGCCGCGCGGATGTGGTTTTCCTTGATGAGGATGCCGTCAAAAAGCCCAAAGCGGTGGTTCCTCCCCCTGCCTACCCGCACCGCGTACTTCTCCAGGGCCCTCAGGCCCGGGGCGGTCTTGCGGGTATCCAGGACCTGGGCCTTGGTGCCCCTCAGGGCCTCCACATAGGCCCGGGTCAGGGTAGCGATGCCGGAGAGGCGTTGGAGGAGGTTGAGGGCCAGCCTCTCCCCCGCCAGGATGCCCCTTAGGGGACCCTCGAGGCGGGCGATTTCCTGACCCACCTCCACCCTTGCCCCCTCTTCCACCAGGGGTGTGAAGGCAATGCGAGGGTCTGCCAGGGCAAACACCTCCCTGGCCACGGGAAGCCCGGCCAAGACCCCCTCCTCCTTGGCCACGATCACCGCCTGGCCCAAGAGGTTCTCCGGCACCGTAAGGGCCGTGGTGAGGTCCCCGTGGCCGAGGTCCTCCTGGAGCCAAGCCTTTAGGGTCTCCCAGGGCACCATGGCCCCTATTGTATATCCGGCTCCTCAGCTGGAGCCCAGCTTTGCCTTTGATCCTACTGCTGACTGTTGGCTGGGTTAAGCCGGCCAATTTTTACGTCGTCTAGTAAGAGTCCGCAAGGAACTGAGCTAGGGATGGTAGTGTGCGGAGCTCCTAGCAATAGGTCTAGGGAATTGCTAGTCATTCCGAAGGGTGCCGTGAAGGTTCCCGCTGGATTCCCGTTGATCTTGAATGAGCTAAAGGGACCGTCCAGCGTTACCGCCACGTGGGTCCAGGTGCCTGTACCTGTACTTGTGCTAAAGTCTGCGGGTATCAACCGGTGGTGAGGTGGTTTTGTGTAACGGTTCACGATTTAGTTAGCTTGTGCTCCTCTTCTCCACAGATCGTTGACTTCCACCCCCAACTCCACTACACTGCTACCGAACGGTCGGTAAGGAGGTCCTATGCCCGAAGCCTGGATCGTGGAAGCCCTAAGAACCCCCATCGGCAAGCACGGGGGAGCCCTGGCCAGCGTCCGCCCCGACGACCTCCTGGCCCTTGCCCTTTCCGCCCTCATGGAGCGAAGCGGCATCCCCAAGGAAGAGGTAGAGGACGTCTACGCCGGCTGCGCCAACCAGGCAGGGGAGGATAACCGCAACGTGGCCCGCATGGCCCTCCTCCTGGCCGGCTTCCCCGTGGAGGTGGCGGGGTGTACGGTCAACCGCCTCTGCGGGTCCGGCCTAGAAGCCGTGGCCCAGGCCGTCCGGGCCATCTGGGCAGGAGAGGGCCAGGTGTACATCGGGAGCGGGGTTGAGTCCATGTCCCGGGCCCCCTTCGTGGTGCCCAAGGCGGAACGGCCCTTCCCTACCGGCAACCAGGTGATGTACGACACCACCCTGGGCTGGCGCCTGGTTAACCCCAGGATGCAGGCCCTCTACGGCACGGAAAGCATGGGGGAGACCGCTGAGAACCTGGCGGAGATGTACAGGATCCCCCGGGACGAGCAGGACCGCTTCGCCCTCCTCTCCCATCAAAAGGCCATCCGGGCCTGGGACGAGGGCCGGTTCGCCCAGGAGGTGGTCCCCGTGCCGGTGAAGCGGGGGAAGGAGGAGGTCCAGGTGGAGGTGGACGAGGGGCCCAGGAGGGATACCTCCTTGGAGAAACTGGCCCAGCTTAAGCCGGTGTTCCGGGAAGGGGGCACGGTCACCGCGGGGAATTCCAGTCCCCTGAACGATGGGGCCGCCGCCCTTCTCCTGGTCTCCGATGCCTATGCCAGGGCCCATGGCCTCACCCCCCTGGCCCGGGTGCGGAGCGTGGCCGTGGCCGGGGTTCCGCCCAGGATCATGGGTATCGGCCCGGTGCCCGCCACCAAGAAGGCCCTGGAACGGGCGGGGCTTACCCTGAAGGATATCGGCCTCATCGAGCTCAACGAGGCCTTCGCCGCCCAAAGCCTGGCGGTGCTCAGGGAGTGGGGCCTGGACATGGAGGACCCCCGCCTGAATCCCAACGGCGGGGCCATCGCCATCGGCCACCCCCTGGGCGCCTCCGGGGCCAGGATCCTCACCACCTTGCTCCACGAGATGCGTCGCAGAAACGTCCAGTTCGGGCTGGCCACCATGTGCATCGGCGTGGGTCAGGGAATCGCCATGGTGGTGGAGGCGGTGTGAGGGCTCCCCTAGTCTTCCCCTGGTAGGACTGGGGATATGTGCCACTTGTCACGATATAAATCGCTCGTGAAGACAAGCTCCGCTCCGGGCCATGCCTGGCCGAGAAGCCAAAGGTCCTTCGGGTGAACCCTGGCAGGCTTCGCGTAGCCCCCCAGGCTTCCCTTGTCCGCTAAGAGCACCAGGGGGCGCCCGGAGGGGGGCACCTGGATACTCCCTAAGGGCGTGGCCTCGGAAAGCCCCTCCCCCCCGGGCACCTCTGGTCCCAGGAGCTCCACGCCCATCCGGTCCGCCCGCACCACCCGGAAGGGGCGGGAAAGCAACGCCCTAAAGGCTTCCCAGGAAAACTGGGGCCCGGGAAGGAGACGGAGGCGAAGGGCTTCCGGCAAGGGCCTTTGCTGGAAGGCCAGTCCTGGCCGCACCGCCCTCTTCTCCCCCAGGCCCAGGGTATCCCCCGCCTGCAACGGGCGACCGATCCTGCCCCGGAGATCCGGGGACACGGAACCCATAAAGGGACGGCCCTCGAGGCCCCCCGCCACCGCCAGGTAAACCCTGGCCCCCCGGCCCTGGGGCCGAAAGGAGAGGGGTTTGCCCCTGGGCCAGAAGAAGCTCCGGCCCGGCGGGATCTCCTCCCTATCCAGGAGGGCGGCAAGCCCATACCCCGCCACCGCCGCCACCAGGTCCCTAAGGGCAGTGAGGACCGGGCCGCGGTAGGCCACCTCCAAAAGGGGTGCGCCCGGGGGATTCCCCACCAGGCGGTTGGCCAGGGAGGCGGAGTAGGGATCCAATGGCCCGGAACGGGCCAACCCCAGGTGCCCCGCCCGGAACCTTCCCCCATCCACCACCAGGTCCAGAAGGCCTGGCTCCTCCACCCGTAGGGCAGGAATCCTGGGTTCCTCAGGAAGAAGGGCCAAGGGAAGAGGCTCCGGAGGAGGGGCACCCTCGGCTTCCCGGAAACGCACCCGGTCCCCTGGCCTAAGGAGAAAGGGTTCCTCCCGGTGCGGGTCGTAGACGGCCACCAAGGCGGTGCCCAAAAGGTGCCACCCTCCAGGGGAGGGCAGGGGGTAGATGCCCGTCTGGGCCCCGGCCATGGCCACCGCGTGGGCCGGCACCCGGGGCCTCGGGTGGGGGCGGCGGGGCAGGCGTAGGGCCGGCTCCACCGGGGCCAAAAAGGGGAAGCCGGGGGTAAACCCCAAGGCGTAGACCCGGTAAAGAGGCGCCTGGTGTAGCTGTTTCACCTCCTCCAGGGAAAGCCCCGTGCGCCCGGCCACCTCCAAGAGGTCCTCCCCATCGTAGCGCACGGGGATCTCTACCCGCCTGCCCTCTTCCCCACCCCCGGCCAGGGTGGCCTCGAGGCGGGAGACAAGCCCCAGGAGCCCTTTCCGGGAAAGCCTTCTGGGATCGTACTCTAGGTACAGGGTGCCGTAAGCGGGAACCGCCTCCCAAAGCCCTTCGGGGGGATCCTCTAGAAGAAGGCGAGCCAGAGCCTGGGCCAGGCGGTTAGCCTCCTGGGAGAGCCCCTCGCCAAAGGCCAGGTAAAAGCCGTCCACCCCCTCACTCTAGCGAAGGGCGGGGCCCGAGGCCCCCCGAAAGCTCCCGGTCGGGCAGGAACACCAAGGCCACCAGGGAAAGGCCTATAAAAAAGGTGCTGAGGAGAAAAATCCCCCGAAGAGCCTCCACGATGCCCACCTGCAAGGCTTCCTTGAGCTTGAGCCGAACTCCCTCGAGGCGGGCCACCACCTGGGCGGGCACCTGGCTCAGGGCCTGGGCCTCAGCCCTTTTCAAGGAAGCCTGCGTCTCGGCCACCACCCTGTCCTCCAGGGCCTTGAGAAAGGACGTAACCCGAGCCCTCATGGCAGGAGAGGAAGGTGCGCCCAACAGCCCCTCCAGGCCCTGGCCCCAGGGCAAGCCGAGGAGGGCCTCCTTGGCCACCCCATCCCCGGACCAAGCCCGTTCCAACAGGGAAAACGTGCCCTGAGCCACCCCGCCAGGAAGGAGAAGGGCCTTCACCTCGGGTGACAAGGTGGAATCCGCCAAAAGCGCCTTTCGCGCCTCCTCATCTCCCCGCAGGGCCTGGGTAACCAGAGTCCGAACCTCGGCAAACTGGGCGGGAATGCCCCCAGGCCTCAGGGTTTTCTTGAGATCCTCGGGTAGAAAGGGATCCGCCTTCAAGGCCTGGTAAGCTCCCTGGTCTCCCTTGAGGGCCTTCTCCAGAAGGTCCTCGAGGCGGACAAACTCCCGGTCCAGGTCCAGGGCCATTCCCTCACCCGCGCGGCTTAGGGCAGGGGTGGAGGCCCCGGAGGGAAAAGCATCCTTGAGGTGCTGGGTGAGGCTTTGCGCCAGAATGGTTCCCAGCAAGGCGATGCCCATGGTGGACCCGATCTGGCGCATGAACTGCACCATGCTGGTTCCGCTTCCCACGCGCTCCTTGGGTAGGCCGCTTTGGGCCACGATGTTGAGGACGCTCTGGGCCGGACCCAGGCCAAGGCCCAAGAGGAAGAAGAGGCCCACCACCTCCACCAGAGGGGTTCCCACCGTAAGGGTGAAGTGGAGGAACAGGAAAATAGCCAATAAAAACCCGGCGCTCACCAGGAGAAGGACCTTATACCGTCCGAAGCGAGCCAGGAGCTGGCCTCCACCCAGGCTCCCCACCACCACGCCAAGGGTGAGGGGCAAAACGGTAACCCCGCTTTGGCTGGCAGAAACCCCCTTCACCACCTGCAGGTAGAGGGGCAGGAAGGCCACGGCGCCCAGAAAGGCCGGGCCATAAAAGAAGGCCGCCGCTGCCGAAAGGCTGAAGACCCGTTCCCGAAAAACTGACAGGTCAAAAAGCGGGTAAGGAAGCCGGTTCTCCGTCCAGATCCAAAGGATAAGCCCCAGGAAGGCCAAGGCGAAAAGTCCCAGGATCTCCGGGCTCCCCCAAGGATAGGTACTTCCGCCCCAGGAAAAGGCCAGCATAAGGGGTACCGTCCAAAGGATGAGGAGGAGGGCTCCGAGAAAGTCAAAGGGTTCCCGCCCGCCAGGACGAAGCCGCGGCATGTAGCGCAGGATGAACCAAAGGGCCACCGCGCCCACAGGCATGTTGATGTAAAACACCCACCTCCAGGAAAGGTGGTCGGTGAGGAGGCCCCCCAGCCAGGGTCCCACCGCGGAGGAAAGGCCGAAGATGGCCCCGAAGGCCCCGGAAAGCTTCCCCCGCTCCCTTGGGGGAAAGAGCACGGCGATGGTGGTGAGGGCCAGGGCGAAAAGGGCCCCACCCCCCACCCCCTGGAGCCCCCGGAAGAGGATGAGCTGGGCCATGTTCTGGGAAAGGCCGGAAAGGGCCGAACCCAGAAGGAAAAGGCTTACCGCCCAAAGCAAAACCGCCTTACGGGAGAAGAGCTCGGTCAGCCTCCCAAAGATGGGGGCGGAAACCGTGGAGGTGAGAAGGTAGCTGGTGGTGACCCAGGCGTAGTACTCGGCTCCCCTAAGCTCCCCCACGATGCGGGGCATGGCGGTGGACACGATGGTCTGGTCCAGGGCCGCCAACAAAACCCCGAGTAGGACCCCTATCATGGTGAAACGAACCTCTTGCGGTGTGGGATTCATGCTTCCTCCAGCCTGCCCAACAACTCCAACAGGTGCGTTGTTTCCTCCGGTTGAAGCCGAGCCAAGCGCCGCCTTAGCGCCTTTTCCATAAGCGCCTCCGCCTGGCGCAAGCCGCTTTTTCCCTTTTCCGTTAGACGGAAGCTGAAGCGGCGAAGGTCTTTGCTGTCCAAGGAACGCTCCAAAAAACCCTTTTCCTCAAGCCTTCTTAGCATGTGGCCTCAGTACACGTCAAAACGTGGGACCACCCCTTTAGGATGGACCTGCGCCCACGTG
>NZ_JAKTNU010000016.1 GCF_022760955.1 Thermus neutrinimicus | reverse complement strand
TCTTGGCTAAAATGCAAGCGGAGTCGGTCCCCCAGTCTCAGATGTATTGACCGATTACAGTGCCTTGACCCTACCCCCGGGGGGGTGTATAATCCCAGGAACGACGCGCATACCTTTGCCTACACCAAACCCCAAGCGTAAAGAAGGAGCCCCAAGATGACCTGGAAGGAAGCCTACCCGGATATCCCCCTAGGCCAGGACGCCTGCGGCATCATCGCCATGGCGGAGAAAAGCGGCAAGCCCTCCCACCGGATCGTGCGGAGGACCCTGGAAAGCCTTTACCGCATGGCCCATCGGGCAGGGGCCATCCGGGGAGAAGGGGATGGGACAGGCATCCAGACCGATATCCCCCGGGAGCTATGGGCCCGCCGCCTGGAGGAGGCGGGGCTGGAGCCGGAGCTGGCCTTTAATCCCCGCTTCTTCGTGGGGCACTTTTTCCTGCCCAAGGGCGAGGCGGGGCGCCTGGAGGAGTTCTACGAGCTCCTGAGGCGGGAAGGCCAGCCCCTTGGGGTGCGCCCGGTTCTCTTTCGCCGGGGGGAGGTGGTGAGCGAGGTGCTGGGCCCTGTGGGCCGGCGCACGGAGCCCATCTTCCTCCAGGTGGTGGGGCTTAGCCCCGATGGGGACGGCCCCTTGTGGGAGCTTGGCTTGAGGCTCGAGGCCAGCTTCCCCGTCCATGTGGTCTCCCTTTCCACCTACAGCGTGGTCTACAAGGTGCGGGGGGCGGCGGAGCTTCTAAAGCGTTACTACCCCGAGCTTTCCCGGCCCGAGTTCAAGAGCACCATCGCCCTTGGGCATAACCGCTACTCCACCAACACCCTCTCCACCTTCGAGCAGGTCCAGCCCTTTGGCCTACTGGGCCACAATGGGGAGATCAACACCATCGAGCGCCTCAGGCGGGAGCTGGATTACCTGGGCATCCCCCGCACCGGGGGCTCGGACTCCCAGGACCTGAACCGCATGCTGGAGGGGCTCATCTACCGCTATGGGCTTTCCCTGCCCGAGGCCATGGACCTGGTCTTCCCCCCTGTGCTCGGGGAGGTGAAGGGGCTGGCTCCCGAGCTTCAGGACCTCTACCTGGCCCTGCGCCAGCGCTTTGGCCCCCTGGCCCAGGGGCCCGCCGCCATCGTGAGCCGCCACCGGGATGAGGCGGTCTTTGCCACCGACGCCATGGGCCTAAGGCCCCTTTGGCAGTTTGAAACGCCTTACGAGGTCGTTTTCTCCTCCGAACGGGGTGTTTTCAACGCCGAGGAGTTCGTGAGCGAGCCCAAGCCCTTGGCTCCCGGGGAGAAGGTCTACCTGCGCCTGACCCCGGAGGGCCCCCGGGTCCTGCCCTTTGACCGCCACCAGCGTCTGGTGTTGGAGCGCATTGCCGCCCGCACCCCGGTGGCGGGGTACCGGGTGCACCTTTCGGGACCCATCCGCCAGGCCCCGCCCTCCGTGGCCGGGGGGAGCGAACCCCAGGTGGAGGAGAAGCCCGCGCCGCCCCCCTTGGGCCTGGAGCGGGCCTTCGGCTGGGACCGGTGGGATGGGGCCTACCTCGAGGCCCTGGCCAGGACCGGCAACGAGCCCATCGGCTCCCTGGGCTACGACGGCCCCCTGGCAGCCTTGAACCCGGAGAAGCCCAACCTCTCCGAGTTCTTCAAGGAAACCGTGGCGGTGGTGACCAACCCGGCCATCGACCGGGAGCGGGAGATCGAGCACTTTTCCACCCGCACCCTTCTGGGCCGGCGTCCCCTTCCCGACGGGCGGGGTGGGGGAAGGGTGGAGGAGCTTCTTTTGCCCATAGTCCTGGAAGAGGACCAGGGCCTGGCGGAAAGCTTTGGCACCCTGACCCTAAGCGAGGTGAGGTCCCGCTTCCAGACCGCCACCCTTGTGCCCCAGTTCGCCGTGGAAGAGGGGCTTCTTTTGGGGCTTAAGCGCCTGGAGGAGGAGGCGGTTAAGGCGGTGGAGGAAGGGGCCGAGGTCCTCATCCTCTCCGACCGGGAGGCCTTCCAGGGGGGGATCTGGATCGATATCGGCCTGGCGGTGGCGGCGGTGAACCGGGCCCTCATGAAGCGGGATGCCGAGGGGATCGCCCTAAGGCGGCGCACCTCCATCCTGGTGCACTCCGGGGGGGTGAGGAACCTCCACGACGTGGCCTTCCTGTTGGGCCTGGGGGCGGAGGCGGTGGCTCCCTGGCTTCTTGAGGAGAAGGCCCGGGCCCTGGAGGGGAGGAAGGGGGTGGCGGGCGTCCTCGAGGCCCTGCGCAAGGGCCTGGAGAAGGTCATCTCCACCATGGGCATCCACGAGCTTCGGGGTTACGGGAAGATCTTCAGCGCCATCGGGCTTAAACCGGAGCTTGCCGAGTACTTCGGCACCCGGAACTTCCTGGGTTCGGAATCCGGAGGGTATGGCTTTTTGGAGCTGGAGCGCACCCTTTTGGAGCGGGAGGGCTTCTTCCGGGCGGAGAAGGTCATGCCCGCCAAGGACTTCCGCTTCAATCCCAGGATCTACAAGGCGGCTCAGGAGGTGGCCAGCGGCCAGGCCCCTTATAGCCACTTCCAGGAAAAGGTCCGCTCCCTGGAACGGGAAAGCCCGGTGGCGGCCAGGCAGCTTCTGGAGGTGCGCTTCCCCGAGAGGAGCGAGGTTTCCCCCGAGGAGGTGGACCTTTCCGTGGGGGGCCACTCCCTGCCCTTCCTCATCAGCGCCATGAGCTTCGGTTCCCAAGGGGAGGCCTCCTTCCGCGCCTATGTGGAGGCGGCCAAGCGCCTCAACATGCTCTGCATCAACGGGGAGGGTGGGGAGATCCCCGACATGCTGGGGAAGTACACCCACTGGCGCGGCCAGCAGGTGGCCTCGGGCCGGTTTGGCGTCCACGCCTACATGCTGAACTCCGCCACGGTCATCGAGATCAAGATCGGCCAGGGGGCCAAGCCGGGGGAGGGAGGGCACCTGCCGGGGAAGAAGGTGTCCCCCAAGGTGGCCGCCGCCCGTAACGCCGTGCCCGGGGTGGACCTCATCAGCCCTTCCAACAACCACGACCTCTACTCCATCGAGGACCTGGCCCAGCTCATCGAGGAGCTGAAGACGGTAAATCCCAAGGCCCTGGTCTCCGTGAAGGTGCCCGTCATCCCCGGGATCGGCACCATCGCCGTGGGGATCGCCAAGGCGGGGGCGGATGTCATCACCCTATCGGGGTTTGAGGGGGGAACGGGGGCGGCTAGGCTCCACGCCCTTAAGTACGCGGGGCTTCCCGTGGAGATCGGGGTGCGGCGGGCCCACCGGGCCTTGGTGCGGGCCGGGCTGCGCGACCGGGTGGAGATCTGGGCGGATGGCGGCCTTAAGACCGCCTACGATGTGCTCCGCATGGTCCTTTTGGGAGCGGACCGGGTGGGCATGGCCACCATGGCCATGGTGGCCATCGGCTGCACCATCTGCCGGGGATGCCAGCTGGATACCTGCCACGTGGGCATCACCACCCAGATCGAGACGGTGGAGGAGGCTTTGGCCCACGGGCTAAAGCGCTTCGTGCCCCAGGACCTGGACCGGGCGGTGGAACAGCTCACCCGCTTCTTTGAGGCCAAGGGGGAGGCCCTGCGCCAGCTGGTGGCCGCCTTGGGAGCCCGGTCCCTCAGGGAGCTTCGGGGCCGGGTGGACCTCCTCTACCAGCGGGACCATTTAGAGGAGCTGGATCTTTCCTACTTCTTCCTGCCCGTGGAGGAGCCCGAGTGGCTTAAGGACACCTCTGCCCATGTGCTCAGGAAGCCCCTAAACCAGCTCACCCGCACCATCACCGAGGTGGTTATGGGAGCCTATGGGCAGGGAAGCCGCAGGCTGGTCTTCCAGGAGGGGCCGGTCAACTCCACGGACCGGGCCCTAGGGGCTCACCTGGCAGGGGAGATCGCCAGAAGGCGCCTTTACGGCAAGGGCTTTGACGCCGAGGTGGAGCTCCGCTTCGACGCGGGAAGTGTGGCCGGGAATGGCCTGGCGGCCTTTAACCTCGAGGGCATGAAGGTGGTGGTGGAGGGGGGTGCCCAGGATGGGGTGGCCAAGAGCGCCTTCGGGGGAACCGTGGCTATCCTCAAGGGGCGGAACCCCTACGGGGCCTACGTGGATGGCTCCGTGGGCAAGAGCTTCGCCTATGGGGCCATCGGGGGCCTCCTCATCGTGGAGGGGGTGGCGGATAGCCGCTTCTGCATCCGGCTTTCCGGGGCGGACGTCATCCTGGGTGGGGAGCCGGAAAGGCCCCTGAGGGATGAGCTCGGCAACCTGGCCGCCCGGGCCCAGGCCAAGGGGTTTGCCTTTGAGTACATGACCCGGGGGCGGGCTTTGGTCCTGGGGGACCCTGGGCCCTGGATCTGCTCGGGTATGACCGGGGGGCGGGTCTACCTCCGCCACTGGCCGGAGATGGGCCTCACGGAGGAGGCCATGAAGCGCCGCCTGGCCAAGGGGGCCAAGGTGGCGGTGAAGCCCCTGGACCTGAGGGGGGTGGAGGATGTGCGGGAGCTTCTTTCCGCCTACATCCAGGTCCTCAAGGAGGCCAAGCGGGAGGAGAAGGCGGCCCGCCTGGAGAAGCTTTTGGAGGATCCCGCCCAGCACTTCCGCATGGTGGAGCCCGTGAGCCAGCAGGTGGAGCAGGGGGTGAGCACGGAGTAGGGCCCTTGGCCGCGCGCTCACCGGCCCTACCGTCCCGCTGAGCCTGGGGTCCTCCTTTCCTCCCCGGGCTCTGGACTTACTGGCCCTGGGAAGGTACATTTGTCCCGTGGACCCCGGGGCCCTTCTGAACCTCCTCAAGCGCCGCACCGGTTTCACCGAGGGGCATGCGGCCATGCTCCGGGAGCTGGGGGACCTCATGGTTCCCTTGGCTCCCGAGGTGGCCTTGGCCTTCTACGACTACCTGGGGCGGGACGAGGAGCTTGGGGGGATTCTTCATGCGGTACCCGGAAGGGTGGAACGGCTTTACGGCACCTTTGCCCGCTGGTATGCCGAGCTTTTCTCTGGCGCCTACGACCGGGCCTATGCGGAAGGGCGTAGGCGGATCGGACTGGTGCACGCCAGGCTTGGCATCGGCCCCCGGGCCATGATCCCTGCCATGGGCATCGTGCAGGAGCTCTCCCTCGAGCACCTGCGCACCGCCCTCCGTGGGCCGGAGGTCTACGGCGCGGTGGAGGCCTTTGAGAAGATCATTGCCATAGAGATCGCCCTTATTGAGGAAAGCTACCTCGAGGCCCTTGCCTTGGGTCTCTCCCTAGGCCACCGGGACCTGAAGGAAGCCTTGGCCCAAGGGGCGGCCGCCCTTTTGCAGGCAGGCCATTCCTAGGGTTCCCGGGCCAGGTCGTTGAAGCGCACGTGGGCGGCGTGGAACTGGAGCTCCACGGTGCCGGTGGGGCCGTTGCGCTGTTTGCCCACGATGATCTCCGCGATCCCCGCCTTTTCGGAGTGGGGGTTATAGTACTCGTCCCGGTAGATGAACATCACCAGGTCAGCGTCCTGCTCGATGCTGCCTGATTCCCTTAGATCCGACAGCATGGGCCGCTTGTTGGGCCTGGCTTCCACTGCCCGGGAAAGCTGGCTTAGAGCGATCACGGGCACGTTGAGCTCCCGGGCGAGGGCCTTGAGCCCTCGGGAGATGGCCGCGATCTCCTGTTGCCGGTTTTCCCCCTGCCTGCCGGCCCCGGGGCCGGACATGAGCTGGAGGTAATCGATGATGAGAAGGCCCACCTCGTGCTGGCTCCTGAGCCTTCTGGCCCGGGCCCTAAGCTCCATCAGGGTGAGGTCTGGGGTGTCGTCGATGTAGATGGGAGCCTCGGAAAGCCTTCCCGCCACGTCCACCAGGCGGGAGAAGTCCCGGTCCGTGAGCTGGCCCAGGCGTACCCGGTTCATGTCGATGCGGGCTTCCGAGCACATAAGGCGCAGGGTGAGCTGGGAAGCGGGCATCTCCAGGGAGTAGATGCCCACCCCTATGCCCTCCTTCAAGGCGGCGTTCTGGGCGATGGTGAGGGCGAAGGCGGTCTTTCCCATGGCGGGGCGGGCGGCGATGATGTTCAAGGAGCCCGGGGCCAGGGTGCCGATGAGCTGGTCCAGCTCTTTGAAGCCGGTACGGACCCCGGAAACCTCACCCTTGTTCTGGAAAAGGGATTCGATGTGCTCAAAGGTTTCGTGGACCAGCTCCCGTATGGGGCGGGCCTCGGTTTCCGTCTGGGTGAGGGCCACCTCGAGGATCTTCTTGCCCGCGGTGTCCAGGATCTCGTCCAGGCTGCCCGCTTCCTCGTAGGCCAGGCGCATGGCCTCGCCTGCCGCCTGGATGAGCTTTCTTAGGGTCCACTTCTCCGCCACGATGCGGGCGTAGTGCTCCGCGTAGGCGGCGGTGGGGGTGGCCTCGGAAAGCTGGACCAGGTAGCTTACCCCTCCCAGGGCTTCCAGTTCCCCTCGGCGGGAAAGCTCCTCCGCCAGGGTCACCAGGTCCACGGGCTTGCCCTGGGACCTCAGGGCCTGCATGGCGGCGTAGATCTTGCGGTGGCCCTCCGCGTAAAAGGCTTCGGGAGAGGGGAGGAGGCCTTCCAGCTCGTCCAGCACGTCTGAATCCAGGAGAATGGCCCCCAGGACGCTCTGTTCCGCCTCGAGGTTGTGGGGGGGAATACGGCCTTCCATACCCATAGGCCTTACCAGGCTACGCCCACCCCCCCGGGTTTTGCCAGGGGGCTATCCCTAAGGGAAGCCTTGGCTTCCCAAGGCCTGGGTGGCGGGGTCATCCCTCGCCATGGGTTTCTCACCTTTTTCCTTTAGGGTGGGGGTGTGCGGTGGCTTCTTGTCCTTGCCTGGGTGGTCCTTACCTCTTGCCGGAGCCAGGCTTTACCCGAGCCCCTTGCCAGCCTGGAAAGGGGCGTGACGGAAGAGGTGCGCCAGGTGGCCCTGGGAGGGGAAGGGTATGCCCGGATGCTTTCCGGCTGGCTTCTTGTGGGCCGGGAGGAGGTGCCCTTGGCGGAGCGGGCGGAGTACGCCTGGCGCTATGCCCTCTTCCTGGAGGGGGTGCGGGCCTTTGAGCCGGGCTGGGATGCGAAGGCCGCCTGGCGCAAGGCGGCTTCCCTCCTTCAGCAGGCCCAAGACCCCCGCGCCTTTTCCGCCTGGGAACGGCTCCTTCCGGAAAGGGAAGCCGTGGAGGCCCTCCTTTCCCTGGGGGAGGGGGAGAGGCTTTGGCTGGCCCTTTTCCGGGGAAGGGCCTACGAGGCTCTTTTGCAGGTCCTTCCCCTCGAGGCGCGTCCCGACCTTCGGGCCCAGGCGCTTTTCCGGTTAGGGCGCTATCGGGAGGCCTTGCCCTTTTACCAGGAGTGGGCCAAAGGGGACCCCAGGGGGTACCTGGGCCTGGGCTATACCCTTTGGCGGCTTGGGCGAAGGGGGGAGGCCTTGGAGGCCCTGGCCCGCTACCACCACCCGGAAAGCCGCTACGCCCAGGGGCGGATCCTGGAGGAGATGGGAAGGGTCCTCGAGGCGGTGGAGGCCTACCGGCAAAGCACCCCCCAAGGGGTCTGGCGGGCCAGTGGGCTTTTGGAACGGCAGGGGTTTAGGAGGGAAGCCCTGGCCCTCTATCTGGACCTGGCCCGGGGCACGAGCCCGTATGCGGACGACGCTGCCCTTAGGGCCTACTTTCTGGCGGGGGAGCTTGGCCTAGCCGAGTCCCGTAGAGAAGCCCTGGATCTGGTGCGGGGAGGCCTAGGCCTTCTCCTGGGGAAGGAGCCGCCCCCTCCGCCTCCGGCTCCCCCTTCCTCGCCGCCTCCCGAGGCTTCCCTTGTGGAGGCCCTGGCGGCTTCCGGAAAGGAGGCCTGGGCCCGGGGGGTGGTGCGGTATGCCCTTTGGCAAAGGCCTGAGGGCTGGCCGGCCCTGGTGCCCCTCCTCTACCGGCTGGGGGCTTATCGGGAGGGGATCCGCTTTGCCTGGCCCACCGCCTTGGCCTACCCCCGTCCTTACCGGGAATGGGTGGAGGGTTATGCCGGTAAGGAGGGCCTTGACCCCAACCTGCTTTACGCCCTCCTCCACGTGGAAAGCCGGTTTGACCCCCGGGCGGTGAGCCCCACAGGGGCCTTGGGCTTGGGCCAGTTCCTAAGGAGCACCTGGGGGGATGTGGCCCGCATGCTGGGGGAATCTCCCGCGGATCCCTTTGACCCCGAGGCCAGCATCCGCTATGCCGCCCGCTACCTGCGCTGGCTTCTGGGCAGGTGTGCCGCCTACGGGGGCTTAGAGCAGGTGGCCTGCGCCGTTACCGCCTACAACGGGGGCATCGGCTACACCCTAAGGGGCATCACCCGGGAGGGGGACCTTTACGCCTTCCTCCGCTTCCAGGAACGGGACGAGCCCCGGGAGTACCTGGCCCAGGTGCTCGCCGCCTACGCGGCCTACCGGGCTATTCCTTAGCCTGGCGCAGGCCCCTTTCCGTCCAGGCAATAAGGGGCTTGAGGGCGAAGGGGGCGAAGAGGGTGGTGAAGACCACCATGAAGAGGACGATGGCGTACTCCTCCTCGTTGACGGCCCCTGCCGCAAGCCCCAAGGCCGCCACGATCAATCCCACTTCTCCCCGGGGAGACATGCCCACTCCCACGGTGAGGGCAGAGCGCACCCCTTGGGTGAGGGCTCCTAGGAAGCCTCCCAGGACCTTACCCAGGATGGCGATGACCGTGACCACGCTGCCCGCCACCAGGGTGGCGGGAGAGATGAGGGCCGCGAGTTCCAGCCGTACCCCCACCATGGCGAAGAAGATGGGGGCCAGGAAGCTTTCTATGGCCAGCACGGGCTCTTCCAGCCGGTACTTCTCCCGCACCTCGGAAAGGAGCATCCCTCCCAGGAAGGCCCCCACGATGGGGGCCAGGCCAATGGAGGCGGCCAAGGCGGCCATGCCGATTCCCAAGGCCAGGGCGAAGCCCATGGGGCTCCCCATGGGGAGTTTTTCTAAGGGCAGGCGGGAGAAGAGGGGTGAGAGGGCCACGGCCAGGCCCACGAAGGCTACGGATAGGAGGATCAGCTGGAGGATGGCCCCCATCTGTACCTCCCCGGTCCTGGCTACCCCGTTCACCACCGCCAGGACGATAAGGCCCAGGACGTCGTCAATGACGGCCGCTCCCAGGATCACCCGGGCGTAGGGGCGGGAAAGGACCCCAAGCTCCTGTAGCACCCTGGCGGTGATGCCCACGCTGGTGGCCACCAAGGCGGTGCCCAAGAACAAGGAGGGCAGGGTGGCGAAGCCGATCTGGAGGCCGAAAAGGTATCCCCCGAGGAAGGGGAAAGCTACCCCCAGCACCGCCACCAAGAAGGCTTCCTTACCCACCGCGAGGATATCCTTAAGCCGGGTTTCCAGCCCCACCATGAAGAGGAGGAAGATGGCCCCGAGCTCGGCGATGAACTCCAGGATCTCTCCCTCGTGCACCCACCCCAGGATGGCGGGGCCCATGAGAACGCCCGCCAGTACCTCCCCGATGACCACAGGTTGGTTGAGGCGCTTGAAGAGGAAGGCCACCACTTGGGTGGCGAGGACGAGGTAAAAAACTTCTAGGATGTGCTGGGCTCCGTGCATCACCGCCTCCTCAGGATGAGCTTGAGGAAGTCGCTTCGGGTGAGGATGCCCACCACCCTATTGCCTTGGTCCACCACCGGCAGGTGGCGTACCTCGCTGGTGAGGAGGGTTTCCAAAGCCTTTCCCACCGAATCCTCGGGATGCAGCCGGGGGATATCCGTGCGCATAACCGCTTTTACCGGGGTTTTCTGGTAGCGCCGGTAGATATCCTCCAAAAAATCCCCGTCCACCCACTCCCCGAAAAGCTGCAGGGCTTCCACATCGGAGAAGGGGATGTTCTCGGGGTGGGGGAGGAGCTCTTCCACCTGGAGTAGCCCCAGCAGATGCCCCTCTTGGTCCACCACCGGAAGGCTACCATAGCGTTTCTCCAGGATGTACCGGGCGGCCTCCTCGAGGGTGGCCTCTGGCCCGATGGTGTCGGGGTTTGGGGTCATGAGTTCGTCTACCTTCATGGGCTAAAGTTTACCAGCGCCGCCACCTAGGGGCAAAGCGCCGGGCCATGAAGGCGCCGAAAAGGAACCCCCCCAGGTGGGCCCACCAGGCCACCCCAGGAAGGCCCAAAAGCCCCTGCAGGAGCTGAAGAAAGGCCCAGTATCCTATGTAGAACCCCGCGGGGAAGGTGACGAAGAGGGGGAAGATGAGGAGGATCACGGAGACCACGTAGGCCCTGGGAAAGAGGACATAATACGCCCCCAACACCGCCGAAACCGCCCCGCTGGCCCCGATCATGGGGATGGGGGAGCTGAGGGAGAAAAGCCCCTGCGCCAAGGCAGCGGCCAGCCCCCCCAGGAGGTAGAAAACGAGGAAGCGCCCGTGGCCCATGCGGTCCTCCACGTTGTCCCCGAAGACCCAGAGGAACCACATATTGGAGAGGATATGAAAAAAACCCCCGTGGAGGAACATGCTGGTAAGTAGGCGATACCCTTGCCCGAGGGGATCCTGGAAGAAGAGGGCAGGGACAAAGCCGTAGGCCTGGGCGGACCACTCCAGACCCACGGAGAGTTGCCACAGGAAGACCAGGGCGTTGGCTAACACCAGCCCCTTCACCACGAAGGCGGGCCTGCGGGCGTGGTTGATGTCGTAGAGGGGAAACACCTAAGGCCTCCCGTGTTCTTGGTGGCGGTAGGGTACGGGCACGTACTGGACGCTGGGCTTTCCCCCCTGGGCCTGGGGGTAGAGGTCCATGAGCTCGTAGACCTCGCGGGGCATCTCCGTGCTCACGGGAAGGCCCATCTCCCGGGCCTGGGCCACGTCTATGGGATAGTCGTGGGTCCAGGTGCCTTGGGAGAGGAGGGTGGCCACCTCCTCCGCTTTCTCCTCGGGCATGCGTTTGAGAAGCAGGTTTTTCACCGTGGCCTTCACCTGCTTGAGGGCCTTTTCCGCCACGTCCGCCAAGATCAGGGTCTGGTCGTCGATCTCCTGGATGGGCTTCCTCTCCAGCACCTTGAGGATGCTGGCCGCCGGATACTGGCCGAGCTGGGGGTCCACGGGGCCCAGGACGGCGTTTTCGTCCATGACGATCTCGTCGGCGGCCAGGGCGATAAGGGTTCCCCCGGACATGGCGTAATGGGGCACGAAGACGGTGACCTTGGCGGGGTGGCGCAAGAGGGCCTCGGCGATCTGCTCCGCCGCCAGGACCAGGCCCCCTGGGGTGTGGAGGATGAGGTCTATGGGCACGTTCTTGTCCGTGAGGCGGATGGCCCTCAGGACCTGCTCCGAGTCGTCGATGTTGATGAAGCGGCTGATGGGGATGCCCAAAAAGCTCACGGCTTCCTGGCGGTGGATGAGGGTGATGACCCGGCTTTGCCGCTTCCGCTCTAGCTCTGCGATCTTCCGGGCCCTGGCCCCGAGGAGCATCTGCTGCTGCAGATAGGGGGTGAGGGCGGAAAGGATAAAGAAGAGCCAGAAAAGCTGGAAGAAGATTTCCATGGGAAGAGCATATAGCAGGGAAAGAGCCTGGGCCAGGCCTAATGGGAGCGGGCGGGGCGGCGGGGCTTTGGGGCCTCGCGCAGAAGGAGCCGGCCAAGCTCAGGGGCGAAGCGAATGAGGAGGGCCCCCAAGGGGACGGATAGGAGCACCAAGAGCACCGCTACTTGGGCCACCAAGGGATAGCCTTGCGCCTGGGCCAGGGCACCCAGGACCAGGTTGAACTCTCCACGGGGTACCAGGTAAAGGGCGCTATAGAGCCGGCGCTTGCGGGAAAGCCCTGCCCGGGCACCCCCCAGGTAGTTAAGGGGAAGCTTGACCAAAAGGCCTAGAAGGGCCAGGATCACCACCGCCGGGGCCAGGCCTTGGAAAAGGTCCCGGGCGCTAGCCCCCACCACCAGGAAGAAAAGGGCCACCCCAAGGTCTCGCACCGGACCGAAGAGCCGTTCAAACCGCTCGCGAAGTCCCAAGGAGGCGGCCAGGCTTCCCGCCAAGAAGGCGCCAAGCCCCACCGAGGCCCCGGCCATCTGGAAAAGCAGGGCTGTCCCCGTGGTAAAGGCTGCCCCCAGGAGGAGGACCAGCTCGTCGGAGAGTCCCTCCATGACTTTCGCCAGGTGGGGGCCAAGGAGACGGGCCAAGCCCAGGTACACCACCGCCAGCAGTAGGCTGAGGAGGAAGCCGTGGAGCCCCTGGCCCCCCAGAAGGGCCAGGAGGACCAGGATCACCAGGTCCTCGAGGACGGAAACCCCCAGGACCACCTCGCTTTCGGGGTTGGCCGCCCGGCGCAGGTCGATGATCAGCTTGACGATCACCGCGCTGGAGCTTACGTAGATGGCCCCGGCCAGCAGGGCGGCGCCGCGGAGGTCTAGCCCTGCCAAAAGCCCCAGCAGGAAGCCCAAGGGTAGGGCTAAGGCATCGTAAAAACCCGCCTGGACAGCCTTTCCGGATAACCCCCTAAGCCGGTCGGGACCGAACTCCATCCCCACGGAGAAAAGGAGGAGGAGGAGGCCTAGAGAGGGTAGGGGTTCCAGGTCCTCTACGGGCAGGCGTTGCCCCACCAGCAACCCCGTGAGGAGGTAGATGGGCAGAGGGGGAAAGCCAAAGCGGTGGACCAAGGCTGCTCCCAGGGCTAAAAGCCCTGCGGCCAGGGCAAAGGCTTCCACGGAAGGGTGCATCAGAGGGTCCTCTTCAGGGCTTCCACCGCCTCGCGGTTTCCCGCCACCACCAGGGTGTCCCCTGTTTCCAGGAGGGTGTCGGGGCTGGGGTTAGGGATGAGGGGAGCCCCGGGGCGGTCCACAGCCAGGAGGTGGGCCCCAGGGGGCAGGGCGAGCTCCCCCACCCGCTTGCCCACCAGCTTGGATCCGGGAAGGACCTTGATCCACTCAATGACCTTCTGCCCAAGCTTGCTCTGGGTGTCCCCCACCGCCTCGGGGTGGAAGAGCACCCCAGCCAGGATGGCCCCAAGCTCCCGGGCCTCCTCGTCGGTGAGGTCCAGGGCCATGGTGGGCTCGTCCTCCTCCCCCGCCTCGAAGTACTGCACCTCCCGCTTGCCCGAGTGGTGGACCACGATGACGATTCGGTCGCCGCTTTGCACCGTGATGGTGTACTTCCGCCCCACGCCGGGAAGAACCGCTTCCTCCACCCTCATGGTCGCCTCCTGGGGGAAAACTGCACCGCCAGGGTCCGCCCGGCCACCAGGGCTAGGATGCCCAGGGTCCAGAAGAAAAGGTCCAAGCCCGAGAGCTTCTCGGCGAAAAGTAGGAGGAGAAGCTCCCGCAGGGCCAAGGCCACGCCGATCTCCAGGAGGACCTCGAGGCGCACCCTTTCCAACTCAAAGTACTCCACGAAGACCCGTACCAGCTCCAGAACGATGACCAGGCTCAGGACGTTGGTGACCAGCTCCTTAAGGCCCAGGCGCACCGTGGGCTCGCTCAAGGTGAGGCCCAGCTCCATGAAGGTGCGCCCCACCCCCACAAAGAGACCGATGAGAAGGGCCACCACCACCAGGTTGAAGACCAGGCGGGTGGCCCGGCGGTAGAGGGAAAGGAGTAGGTCCTGGCTCATTTCAGAGAAGGAGGTTAAATACCCGCTCCGCCCGCTCATGGTGTTCGGTCTGGGGGTTCTTAAGCCTAGGGTCTAGCTCCTTGAGAACCCGGGCGTAGGCCACCACCAAAGCTCCAGCCACCTCGGGAAGCAGGGTGCGGACGTCCTCGGAGATCTCCAGGTCCAAGGGAGGCAAGGAGGCTAGGGCGTCCAGCACGGGCTTGAGCTCCAAGGCGGAAGGCCCAGGGTTGGTGGGGCCTTTACCCCTCCTGCACGGGGATTTTCACAGGGGGCTCGGGCGGGCGCGTCTCCCGGGGGATTCGCACCTCCAGCACCCCTTTGCGCAGCTTGGCCTCGATACCTTCCTTCTTGGCGTCCTTGGGGAGGAGGTAGGAGCGGTAGATGCGCCCGTAGACGATCTCGGAAAGGTGCTTGGTGCGCTTTTCCTCCCTTTTTTCCCCTTCCACCACCAGCTGGTCCCCTTCCAGGCGCACCTCCAGGTTCTCGGGGCCCAGGCCCGGGACCTCCACCCGCAACAGGTAGTGGTCCTCGTGCTCGGAAAGCTCCGAGAGGGGCTCGAGGGTTTCGCCCTCCTCCTTGAAAACCTTCTCTAGGGCCTCCTCAAAGGCTTTGCGCACCCGGTTCCTACCGAAGGGCCAAAGTTTCTCCAGCATCTTAACCTCCTCTTAAGAAAGATGTGGGGCCCCGCCCTCAGGCGAGGCCCCAGGTACTTAGCGCACGTTCCCGGTTTCCAGTTTCCTTGCCCTCAGGTCCAGGAGGCTGTACTCGCCCTCGGAAAGGTCGCCCGGCACCACCACCCAGCTTGCCCCCAGCATCTCGTGCTTCTGGCCCCTGCCGGCGGTGATCACCAGGAGGGGGTTGTGGGTCTTCACCAGGTGGGCCACCTCGTGGGACCCCCCTTCCCCAAGGCCCTTGTGGTAGGGGTTGGTGTAGAAGAGGAAGATCTTGGGGTAGTCCTTAAGGTCCCAGAGGGTCTTCAAGTGGTACTCCGCCACCCAGGAGGGGTAGCGCAGGGCCTCCTCCTCCTCGGGCTCGCCGTCCTCGGCGATCTCCCCCCCGACGCCCGCCACCAGGTAGGGGCCCTTCCAGAAGGTGAAGGTCTCGTGGACGTTGCGCATCTCGGGCCGCACCAGCTCGATGTTAGCGGCCTCCCTGAGGTATTCCCAGATGGGGGCGTCCTGGGGGCCGGGGATGTAGGCGGTGGGGAGATGGGCCTCGGCGAGGATGCGGAAAAAGGCGGCGTAGTCGCGGCTTTTCGCCGTTTTGGGCATGAGGTTGCCCACCAGGGCGAGGGCGTCCGCCCCCGTTTCCGGGGCCAGCTTCACCAGCTTCTCCAGGGCCTCGAGGTCGCCCATGGGGTTAGAGGTGGCCAGGATGTACCGCGTGGTCCGCCGCATAGCTCACCTCCTATTCCACCTGCACCTGGATCTTCTTGGGCTTGCTTGCCTCGGCCTTGGGCACCGTGAGGTGGAGCACCCCGTGGCGGAAGCGGGCCTGAACCCGGGAGAGGTCAAAGGTGCTGGGCACGTTGAAGCTCCGGGCGAAGGTGCCGTAGGGGCCCTCGAGGCGGTGGTAGGCCACGCTTTCCCGCTTCTCAAAGGGCCGCTCCGCCTTCACGGACAAGACGCCTTCCTCGGCTACCACCTCCACCTTCTCCGGATCCACCCCGGGAAGGTAGACCAGCACGTGAAGGCCTGCCTCGTCCTCCATCACGTCCACCGGCGGGGCGTACACCCTGGGCCCCTGCTGGGGGGTGGCGCCGAAAGCCCTTGCCAAACGCTCCTGCAACTCCTCCAGCTCCCTAAAGGGATCAAACCGAACCATTCTCCTCACCTCCTTTCACCACCTCAGGAGCGCGGCCATACCCCCGCGCTCCAGAAGCTCTTTTTCCGCTTCGCCCCGTACGAACTCCAGCTTGGCGGCGTAGCCCGTGGCCAGCTCGGGCAGGACCACGGCCAGGGGTTTGGCCTCGGGGTTTTGGCAGTGGGCCAGGGCCCGGGCCTCGTCGGGGAAGAAGATCCCCTCGCAGGCGTACACGGTTTGGTCCAGGTGCCAGGGAAGCACCCAAAGCTCCACCCGGCCTTCCTGAACCCTTTCCAGGACTTCCGGGCCGAAGGCCACCTTGGGATAGGCTTCCTCCAGCTTCTTGAGTAGCTCTACCTCGCCCTTGCGCTCCATCTCCTCCAGGACAGGCTCCAGCCGCTTGAGTACCTGGCCGGGGCTGACCCCGGGATGGGGCAGGGAGGGAAGAAGGGCCACCACCTTTTCCTTAAGGCGTTTCGGCAGGTAGCCCAGGAAAAGCTTGGTGTGCTCCTCGGGGCCCATGAGGATGAGGCGGGTGAACCCGTGTTCCTCCGCAAGTTTCTCCAGCTCGTGGCTTAAGGTCTTGTAAAAACGTTCTTCCCAAGCGGCCAGGCGCTTGGCGAAGAGGTCCTGGCCTGCCCCGCCCCGGGAGATGCCCGCCAGGTTGAAGCGGCGCCCCGGGGCATCCAGGGAAAGCCGCCGCCAAGCCTCGGTGTCCAAGGCCAAGAAGGCGTCGCTCACCTCCTGGACTTCACCCAGGAAGATTTCAAAAACCCGCCAGCGCTCCTGGTCCAAATAGACCACCCCGTAGCGCTCGTACTCGTCCAGGGCGTAGATAAGGGGGAGGAGGAAGGGCTCGCCGTAGTGGGCCAGAGCCCCGTCCGTAAAGAAGCGGCTTTCCTTTTCCCCTAGGAAGGTGGTCTTAAGGCTGGAGACCAGGGGTAGCTCCACCTGGAGCAGGAGGGTTTCCAAGAGCTTGTCCTTGGCAAAGAAGACGGCGGTCTTGGCCTCTAGCACCTGGTTTTTCAGCACTTCCAGGACCTTGTCCGCCAGTTCCTGGGGCACGCCCAGGGCCTTCATGGCGTCCTTGGCCCTTAGGGCGTAGGCCCGGTTGGCGTTTTCCGGCTTGGCGGGGTTGATGTCCAGGTAGAGGGAGAGGATCGGTCCCTCTGCCATGGCCAGGGTCTCCTTCAGGCGCCGAATCTCTTCCTTTCCGATCATAAGCCACCTCCTAAGAGGGCCACGGCTTTGCGCACCGCTTCCTGGTTGAGCCTTTCCTCCTGGCCCAACCGGGTAAAGAGGGCCTCGAGGTCCGGCTCGGGGAAGGTGCTTTCCAGGTAGTAGGCCCGGTCAAACCCCTCCTCGGAAAGGAGGCGGAGAAGCGCCTCCCATCCCTCCTCCTCCACCTTGGGCATGGGGGGAAGGGAGGCCCCCAGGCGGCGCAGGGTTTCGGCGATGGCCTCGGCATGGGCCCGTTCCCTATGGGCCACCTCCTCCAGGAGGGCCCGGAGGTGGGGGTAGGGTATCCTTTCCGCCGCCCGCTCCGCCCGCAGGGCATCCAGAAGCTCATCCTGGTAGGCCTTTTGCAGGACTTCCACCACCCTCATGCCGCCTCCTTTCTCAGGCCTCAACCCGCTCGGAGGTGCGGAAGACCAGGCCTGCAGGACCCGTGTCCACCACCACGGTATCCCCCTCCTTCACCTCCCCGGCCAGGATCTTCACCGCCAGGGGGGTTTCCAGCTCCCGGGCGATCACCCGCTTCAGGGGCCTTGCCCCGAAGACGGGGTCATAGCCCCGCTCGGCCAGGTAGTCCTTGGCGGCCTCGGTGAGGGTGAGGGTGATGCGCTTTTCCGCCAAGCGGGCCCTGAGGCTTTGGAGCTGGATCTCCACGATCTCCCGGAGTTGCTCCCGGGTGAGGGGCCTGAAGACCACGATCTCATCCAGGCGGTTTAAGAACTCGGGGCGGAAGTGCTTTTGCAACACGGCGAAGACCTCCTCCCGGATGCGCTCGTAGGGCAAGCCCTTCTGGATGCCCTCGAGGATCAAGGGGCTTCCCAGGTTGGAGGTGAGGATGATCACCGTGTTGCGGAAGTCCACGGTGCGCCCGTGGGAGTCGGTGAGGCGGCCATCGTCCAGGATCTGCAGGAGGATGTTGAAGACGTCGGGGTGGGCCTTTTCGATCTCATCGAAGAGGATGACCGTGTAGGGACGGCGACGCACCGCCTCGGTGAGCTGCCCCCCCTCCTCGTAGCCCACGTAGCCGGGAGGAGCCCCGATGAGCCGGCTCACCGCGTGCTTTTCCATGTACTCCGTCATGTCGATGCGCACCATGGCCTCCTCGGTGTCAAAGAGGGTGGCGGCCAGGGTCTTGGCCAGCTCCGTCTTGCCCACCCCCGTGGGGCCCAGGAAGAGGAAGCTGCCGATGGGACGGTTCGGGTCCTTGAGGCCGGCCCGGGCCCGCCTGATGGCATCGGCCACGGCCCTAATGGCCTCCTCCTGCCCCACCACCCGCTTGTGGAGCTCCTCCTCAAGCCGGAGGAGCTTCTCCCTTTCCCCTTCCAGGAGCTTGGAGACGGGGATCCCGGTCCAGCGGGAGACGATCTCGGCGATGTCCTCCTCGGTCACCTCCAGGCGCACGAAGCGGGCGTTCTTGAGCCTCTCGGAGAGGGCCTCCACCTCGGCCTCGAGGCGGGGAAGCTCCCCGTAGCGGAGCTCCGCGGCCCGGTTCAGGTCGTACTGGCGCTCCGCCAGCTCGATCTCTCGCCGGACCTCGTCCAGGCGTTGCTGGGCCTCACGGAGTTTCTTCAAGACCTCCCGCTCCGCCTCCCACTCGGCCTTGAGCTTTTCGATCTCCTGGTTGAGGTGGGCAATCTCCCCCTCTATGGCCTTGAGCCTTTCTTGGGAGTCCGGGTCCTTCTCCTTCTTTAGGGCCTCCCGCTCGATCTCCAGCTGGAGCTTCTTCCGCTCCAAGGTGTCGATCTCCTCCGGGGCGCTCTCCAAGGCCATGCGCAGGCGGGCCGCCGCCTCGTCGATGAGGTCGATGGCCTTGTCGGGAAGGCGCCTTTCCGTGATGTAGCGGTGGGATAGGACCGCCGCCGCCACCAAAGCGGGGTCGGAGATCCTAACCCCGTGGTGCACCTCGTACTTCTCCTTGATGCCCCGGAGGATGGAGATGGTCTCCTCCACGCTGGGCTCGTCCACGAATACGGGCTGGAAGCGCCTTTCCAGGGCGGGATCCTTTTCGATCTCCCGGTACTCGTCCAGGGTGGTGGCGCCGATGAGCCGAAGCTCTCCCCGGGCTAGGGCTGGCTTCAGCATGTTGCCGGCGTCCACGGCCCCCTCGGCCTTGCCCGCCCCCACCACGGTGTGGAGCTCATCGATAAAGAGGATGATCTCCCCCTGGCTTTGCACCACCTCCTGGATCACCGCCTTCAGGCGCTCCTCAAACTCGCCCCGGTACTTGGCCCCGGCCAGGAGGGAGCCCATCTGCAAGGAGATGATGCGCTTGCCCTTGAGGCCTTCCGGCACATCCCCTTTGACGATGCGCTGGGCCAGCCCCTCCACGATGGCGGTCTTGCCCACCCCCGGTTCCCCGATGAGCACCGGGTTGTTCTTGGTGCGCCGAAGGAGGATCTGGACGGTGCGCCTGATCTCCTCATCCCGGCCAATAACGGGGTCCAGCTTGCCCTCAGCCGCCAGCTTGGTGAGGTCGATGCCGTATTGCTCCAGGGCGTTGTAGGTGCTTTCCGCGTGTTCCGTCTGCACGGTTTTACCTCCCCTAAGTTCCTGTAGAGCCTTCCTTAGGGAGCTTTCTTCGGGAATCCCCACCTGGAGGGAGGGCTCGGCCCTCGAGGCCTCCGCCAAGGCCAGGACCAGGGTGTCCAGGGCCAGGAAGCGGTCCTTGAGCTCCCCCATGAGGCCCTCGGCCCGGTCCAGGGCCCGGGCGAGCCTTTGGGAAAGGTACTGGCCCACCTCGGCCCCCTCCACCTTGGGCAGCCGCCCCAGTTCCCGCTCGGCACCTTCCCTGAGGGCCTTGGGGTTGGCCCCTGCCCTCTCCAGAAGCCGCCAGGCCAGGCCCGTGGGGTCCTTTAGGAGCACGGCCCAAAGATGGGGCAGGTCGATGGCCTGGTGCTTCATCTCCCGGGCCAGGACCTGGGCCTGGGCCAGGGCCTCGCGGGCAGCTTGGGTCCAGCGTTCCAGGTTCATACCCCTATTCCTCCCACTGACTTAATCATATCGCTTGATAATTTCAATGTCAAGAGAGTTGCGTAGACTAAATGCGCTTCCCCAACCCTACGTCCAGGGGAGGTTTGCTCGGCGGGGAGATGGCAACGCTCTTTGTCCTGATTATAGGGGAAAAGGGCGGGAGGGATGTCCCGGCCTTTGGCCTTGCTTGGGGTGGTTGGGAGGGGGAAAGTCCCTTGGAGGGCCTAGCGGCGTTCCAGGATCTCCACCACCAAGGCTGCCCCCACCAGGTTGGCCCCCAGGTCGCGGCGGATGCGTTCCGCCTTGGCCATGCGCAGGAGGTCTTCTTCCCGGAAGTACCAGACGCCTTCCACCTCCAAGGGCTCCACGAAGCCGATCTCCACGTAGGCCCGCACCACTCCCAGGGAAAGGCCGTAGTCCGCCAGGGCCTCCAGGGATAGATAGGGGCTACGCGCGAGCATGGCGCACCTCCTTGAGCTTCCGCCAAAGCCCCTCCTCCTCAGGCGTGAGGTCCTCGGGGATCACCACCCGCACCTCCAGGTAGAGGTCCCCCCGGCCATGGGGCCCGGGAAAGCCCTTCCCCTTAAGCCTTAGCCTCCTTCCCGCCTGGGTTTTGGGGGGAATGGTGACCTCCACGGGGCCTTCCAGGGTGGGGGCCCGCACCTTGCCACCCACCACGGCGATGGGGGCGGGAACGTCTAGGGTGGCGTGGAGGTCCTGGCCCTCGAGGCGGAAGACCGGGTGGGGCACAAGGCGCACGGAAAGGAGCAGGTCCCCCGGGGGCTCCCCAGGCCCTCCCAGGCCCGCCAGGCGGATGAGGCTTCCCTCCTGCACCCCCGGGGGGATCCTCACGGAAACCCGCCTTCCCCCCACCTCCACCACCTTTTCGCCTCCCCGGAAGGCCTCCTCGAGGGTGAGGGGAAGCTCGGCCCTGAGGTCGCGGCCTTTCCTTGGCCTCCTCCGCCCCATGCCCCCAAAGAGGCCGCCGCCGAAGAGCTCCTGGAAGAAATCGGAGAAGTCCTCCACCTCAAACCCGGAGAAGTCGTACCCCCCAGGGGGCGGGGGCGGGGGTGGGGTAGCGGTGCCGTAGGTGTCGTAGACCCGGCGCTTCTCCGGGTCGGAGAGGACGGCATAGGCCTCGTTGATCTCCTTGAAGCGCTCCTCGGCCTCGGGGCTTTTGTTCACGTCGGGGTGGTACTGGCGGGCCAGGCGCTTGTAGGCGCGCTTGATCTCCTCCTGCGTGGCGTTTCTCGGTACCCCCAGGATGGCGTAGTAGTCCTTCATGGCCTATTCCACGCCCTCCTCTTCCGGGCTTTTTTCCTCGCCCACGGCCACCCGGGCCGGGCGCACCAAGGCCTCGCCCAGGCGGAAGCCCCTTTGGAAGACCCGGGCCACCTTGCCGGGCTCCCCGGGGAGGAGGCCGATGGCCTCATGGTAGCGGGGGTCAAAGGCCTCCCCCTCCCCGGGCACCTCCTCGATGCCAAGGCCCGCCAGGATGCGGAAGAAGCCTTCCCGCACCGCCTTAACCCCCTTGAGGATGCTCTCCGGGTTGGCCTCGGCAAATTCCAAGGCCCGCTCCAGGTCGTCCAGGACAGGGAGAAGGGCCCTGACCGCCCTGAGGACCCCCTCCCGTTCCTTAAGCCTAAGCTCCTCCTCCACGCGCTTGCGGTAGTTGTCAAAGTCGGCGAGGAGGCGCAGGTACCGGTCCTTCAGGGCTCGGAGCTCCTCCTCCATGGCCAGCAGGCGTTCTGGGGCCAGGGCCTCCTCGCCCGCCCCCTGGAGGCCTTGCTCCACCTGGGCGGCCTGTTCCTTTGGGATTTCCTCGCGTTCCTTCTCCATGCTTCCTCCGAGAGGGTAAGGGGAAGCCCTTGCCCCGGCAGGGGCCAGGGCAGGGGGGTTTAGTCGGCGGGCTTGTAGTCGGCGTCGATCACGTCGTCAGGGCCACGGCTGGAACCCCCGGTGGTCCCGGCGGTGGCGGCCTTCTCGTAGGCCTCCACTGCCTTCAGAAGCTCCTCGGTGGCCGCCTTCAGCTCGGGGTCGGAGGCATCCCTCTCCGAAAGCTCCTTGGCCCGGGCGATGGCCGCCTCGAGGCGGGCCTTGGCCTCGGGGGTGCCTTGCTTTTCCTGGAGGATTCTCTCCGCCTGGACGCGGGTGGAGTCCAGGGTGTTCTTGAGCTCGGCGTGCTCGCGGCGGCGCCGGTCCTCCTCCGCGTGGCGCTGGGCCTCCTCGATCATCCGCTGGATCTCCTCCTCGGAGAGGGTGGTGGTGTTCTGGATGGTGATGGAGGCCTCCTTGCCCGTGGACTTCTCCTTGGCGGTCACGTGGAGGATGCCGTTGGCGTCGATGTCAAAGCACACCTCGATCTGGGGAACCCCCGCGGGCATGGGGGGGATGCCCTCGAGGCGGAAACGGCCTAGGCTCTTGTTGTCCGCAGCCATGGGGCGCTCGCCCTGGAGGACGTGGATCTCCACCGCGGTCTGGTTGTGCTCCGCGGTGGTGAAGATCTCGCACCGGCGGGTGGGAATGGTGGTGTTCCGGGGGATGAGGACGGTCATCACCCCGCCCTTGGTCTCCACCCCCAGGGAGAGGGGGGTGACGTCCAGGAGAACCACATCCCGCACCTCCCCCATGAGGACCCCTGCCTGGATGGCCGCCCCCATGGCCACCACCTCGTCGGGGTTCACGGAGCGGTTGGGCTCCTTGCCCAAGAGCTCCTTCACCACCCTCTGCACCGCGGGCACCCGGGTGGCCCCGCCCACCAGGATCACCTCGTCGATCTGGGCCGGGGTCAGGCCGGCGTCCTTCAGGGCCTGCTCCACCGGGCCCCTAAGGCGCTTCAGCAAGGGCTCGATGAGCTCCTCAAACTTGGCCCGGGTGAGCTTCTTCTCCAGGTGCAAGGGCGTCTTGCTGGCGGGGTCCAGGGCGATGAAGGGAAGGCTGATGGTGGTCTCGAAGGTGCTGGAAAGCTCGATCTTGGCCTTCTCCGCCGCCTCGATGAGGCGCTGGAGGGCCTGGCGGTCCGCCTTGAGGTCCACCCCGTACTCCCGCTTGAACTCCTCGGCCAGCCAGTTCACGATGGCGTGGTCCATGTCGCTGCCGCCCAGGTGGGTGTCCCCGGAGGTGGACTTCACCTCAAAGACCCCCTCGCCGATCTCCAGCACCGTCACGTCAAAGGTGCCGCCCCCCAGGTCAAAGACCAAGACGGTCTCGTTGCCCTTCTTGTCCAGGCCGTAGGCCAAAGCGGCGGCGGTGGGCTCGTTGATGATGCGCAGCACCTCGAGGCCCGCGATCCGCCCGGCGTTGGCCGTGGCCTCCCGCTGGGCGTTGTTGAAGTAGGCGGGCACGGTGATCACCGCCTTGGTGATCCTTTCCCCCAGCTTCTTGGAGGCGTCCTCCACCAGCTTGCGGAGGACCATGGCGCTGATCTCCTCGGGGGTGTAGAGCTTGCCCTTGATCTCCACCCGCACCCCGCCGTCAGGCCCGGGGACCACCTTGTAAGGGACCCGCTTGGCCTCCTCCTGGACCTCCTCAAAACGGCGGCCGATGAACCGCTTGATCTCAAAGACGGTGCCCTCGGGGTTCAGGACCGCCTGGCGCTTGGCCATGCGGCCCACCAGGGTTTCGCCGTCGCGGAAGGCCACCACGCTGGGGGTGGTCCTCTCGCCCTCCGCGTTCTCCAAGACCACGGGCTTGCCGCCCTCCATGATGGCGATCACGCTGTTGGTGGTGCCCAGGTCAATGCCCACTGCCTTAGCCATAGCTACACCTCTCATCCCAAGCATAGACCATGCCACATGGATAAGTCAAGAGAGTTGAGCATGTCTGTATCATGGTGCCCTGGGCTACCCGGATTTCCCTCAGGCCGTGTACCCTAAGAGAAGACATGTCCCGGCTTCCCTTGAATTTCCTGGTCTTTGTTTTGGGCCTGCTCCTCTTGGCCTGGGCCTTCAGCCTGGCGGGCACCGCGGGGAATCCCGGGGGCGGGGTGAACTACACCACCTTCCTCGAGGACCTGCAGGCGGGCCGGGTGAAGGAGGTGGTGGTGCGTGCCGGGGATACCCGCATCCAGGGCACCCTCACCGATGGCTCCACCTTCACCACCCACGCCGCCAGCCCCCCGGACAACCAGACCCTCGAAGCCTGGATGCGCAAGGGGGTCAACGTGCGGGTGGAGCCTCCCCCGGGTCAAAGCCCCTTGGGTTTCCTCTGGCCCCTCCTCCTGGTGGGCCTTCTGGTGGGCGCCCTCTTCTACTTCTCCCGTAGCGGGCGCGCCGGGCCTTCGGACTCCGCCTTCAGCTTCACCAAGAGCCGGGCCAAGGTGCTCACCGAGGCCCCCAAGGTGACCTTCAAGGATGTGGCTGGGGCGGAGGAGGCCAAGGAGGAGCTCAAGGAGATCGTGGAGTTCCTGAAGAACCCGGCCCGCTTCCACGAGATGGGGGCCAGGATTCCCAAGGGGGTCCTTTTGGTGGGCCCCCCGGGGGTGGGGAAGACCCATATCGCCCGGGCGGTGGCTGGGGAGGCCAAGGTGCCCTTCATCACCGCAAGCGGCTCCGACTTCGTGGAGATGTTCGTGGGGGTAGGGGCGGCCCGGGTGCGGGACCTCTTTGAGACCGCCAAGCGCCACGCCCCTTGCATCGTCTTCATCGACGAGATCGACGCCGTGGGCCGCCGGCGCGGGGCAGGGGTTGGGGGCGGCAACGACGAGAGGGAGCAGACCCTGAACCAGCTTTTGGTGGAGATGGATGGGTTCGAAAAGGATTCCACCATCATCGTCATGGCCGCCACCAACCGGCCCGATGTCCTGGACCCCGCCCTTTTGCGCCCGGGGCGCTTTGACCGCCAGGTGGCCATAGACGCTCCTGACGTGAGGGGCAGGGAGCAGATCCTCCGCATCCACGCCCGGGGCAAGCCCTTGGCCGAGGATGTGGACCTGGCCCTTTTGGCCAAGCGCACCCCGGGCTTCGTGGGGGCGGATCTGGAAAACCTCCTGAACGAGGCGGCCCTCCTGGCAGCCCGGGAAGGCCGGAAGAAGATCACCATGAAGGACCTCGAGGAGGCGGCCGACCGGGTGATGATGGGGCCAGCCAAGAAGAGCCTGGTCCTTACCCCCCGGGACCGCAGGATCACCGCCTACCACGAGGCGGGGCATGCCCTGGCTGCCCACTTCCTGGAGCACGCGGACGGAGTGCACAAGGTGACCATCGTGCCCAGGGGGCGGGCTTTGGGCTTCATGATGCCGAGGCGGGAGGACATGCTCCACTGGAGCCGGAAACGCCTCCTGGACCAGATCGCCGTGGCCTTGGCCGGGCGGGCGGCGGAGGAGCTCGTCTTTGAGGACGTGACCACGGGGGCGGAAAACGATTTCCGCCAGGCCACGGAGTTGGCCCGGCGCATGATCACCGAATGGGGCATGCACCCGGAGTTCGGGCCGGTGGCCTATGCCGTGCGGGAGGACACCTACCTGGGCGGCTACGACGTGCGCCAGTACTCTGAGGAAACCGCCAAGCGCATAGACGAGGCGGTGCGTGGCCTCATCGAGGAGCAGTACGGGCGGGTGAAGAACCTCCTCCAGGAGAAACGGGAGATCCTGGAGCGGGTGGCGGAAACCCTCTTGGAGCGGGAAACCCTCACCGCCGAGGAGTTCCAGAAGGTGGTGGAGGGCCTGCCCTTGGAGGAGGAGGAGGGCGCTCCCCAGGAGCGCCCGGAAAAGGAACCCCCCCGGGTGGTGCCCAAGGTCAAACCAGGGGGAGCCTTAGGCGGGGCCTGAGGAAAGGGATAAACCCGGGGGGCTTTAGCCCCCCGGGGGAAGGGAATAGCTTACTTCTTGACCTGTTCCTTGAGGGCCTTGCCCGGCTTGAAGGCGGGATACTGGGTGGCGGGGATCTTGATCTTCTCCTTGGTGCCGGGCTTCACGCCAGTGCGGGCCTTGCGCTTGCGCACCTCAAAGGTGCCGAAGCCGGTGAGCTGGACCTTGTTCCCCCCCGCGAGGGCTTCTTCCACCTTGGAGAGGAACGCGTCCACCGCCGCCTTCACGTCCTTCTTCTTGAGGCCCGTGGCGGCAGCCACCTGATCCACCAGATCCGCTTTGGTGACCGTTTTCTTTGCTGCCATTCTTCACCTCCCTCCTCTTTTCCCTTCCGCAAGGACTATAGCACGCTTGAATACAACCACGCAATACTCCGACCTATTTGTATACCTGTGTATAGTAATGTATGATAACGGAAGTATTGGCTCTAGCGGTACCGGGGTGGCAGAAGTTCCCTTACCCGGGCCTCTATCTCCCGGGTCAAGCTTTCCAGCTCCTGGTGGGTAAACCGGGAAAGCCTTGGAACCAGTATGGGTTTCCCGTAGATCACCCGGATGGGTCTGCGCAAACGGAATAGCTTTCGGCCCACGGGCCAGGCCTGGTCAGTGCCCACCACGGCCACCGGTACCACGGGACTGCCGGTGCGTAGGGCGATGGCCGCCACTCCGGTCTTGAAGGGCTGGAGTTTGCCCGTGCGGCTTCGGGTTCCTTCCGGGAAGATGCCGAAGGCCATGCCCCGCTCCAGGGCGCGGATGGCCCCCTTGATGGCGGAGAGGTCGCTTTGGCCCCGCTCCACGGGGATGGCGTAAAGCCGGGGTAGGAGCCAGGAGAGGAAGGGCAGGCGGAAGACCTCGGCCCGGGCCAGAAAGCTCACCGGGCGTCTCACCCCGGCCCCCACGGCGATGGGATCCAGGATGGAAAGGTGGTTGGCTGCCAGGATCACGGAACCCTCCCGGGGGACGTTTTCCGCTCCCTCCACCCGGTAGCCGAAAAGAAGGTGCAGGAGAGACCGGGCCAGGTACCAAGCGGCCCGGTAGACGGGGTTTGGTCGCTGGGCCTCCACGGGCTCCAGTTTACGGGTCCAGCCTGCGGAGGGCCTTGCCCGCCTCGAGGTGGGCCAGGCGCAGGGGTTCCGGCAGGCGGAAACGGGTGGGAAGTCCCTTCACGAAGGCCAAGGCCTCCTCCAGGCCCACCCGGTGGCCCGGGGAGATGAAAAGGGGCTTGACTCCCTGGCGGCTGCGGTAGGCGTAGCCCAGGGGGCGGCCTTCCGGGGAGAGAAGCCTTACCGCGCTGCCCGCCTCCTGGGGCAAGGGAGCCTCGAGGCGGCCGTGGAGCAGGCTCTTGGCCACCCCGATGCTGGGGAGGTCCAGGTGCACCCCCAGGTGGCTGGCGATGCCCAGGCCCCGGGGGTGGGCGATGCCCTGGCCATCCACCAAAAGGGCCTCGGGGGGATCGCCCAGGGCATGTATGGCCTGGAGATAGGCAGGGGCCTCCCGGAAGGAGAGGAAGCCGGGAATGTAGGGGAAAAGGGCTTCCTCGGGCACCACCCCCAACCCCACGGCCATAGGGCCCTTCTCCAGGTGGTAAAGCACCGCCACCGCCACCAGGGGCTTCCCCCTTTTGTGGGAAGCGTCTAGGGCGGCGATCCGCTGGACGCCTTGAAGGCTTCCCTCCAGGAGCACCCTTTCCGCCAGGCTCCTTTGCAGGGCCATGGCCGCCTGGAGGTCCTCCGGCTTAGGGAAGGGCGTCATGGGCGTTTAGGTGGCTTCCCGCAGGCGCTCCAGCACCTCGGGGTCGGAGGGGTCCACCCCGTAGAGGAGGGCCAGGTAGTAGGCGGTCCAGGCCAGCCGGTACCAGAGGGCCAGGGCCTGGGCCAGGCGGCCACCTGAGGGGGCAGGCACCTCGGCGATGGCGTCCACCCGGGTTTCCAGGATCTCCTTGGCCAGGCGTACCGCCTCCCCTTCCCCCAAAAGAAGGGCGGCCAAGGGGTCTCCTTGTTCGTGGCGCGCCTCGAGGCCCGTGAGGAAAAACTCCAGGGCGCTATGGGGTGGGGTGAGGGCCAGGCTTTTCCCGATGCGGGCAAAGAGGCTCTGCCCGGCCTCCTCTAGGGGGCGGTAAAAAGGGGCGTAGAGGAGGGGGATTCGCTCCACCAGGGTGTAGGCCAGGAACTTGGCGGGGTTCTCCTCGAGGGGGATCTCCGGGGTGAGGCGTTTTCGCTCCTCCAGTAGGGCCCTATCCACCTCCATGAGGGCTTCCTCCTGCCCCGTGGCCAGGAGGAGGAAGCGCAGGTAGCGGTAAGGGTTCAGGGGGCTAGGGTACAGGTAGACCTCCCCTCCGGGGCGGAGGCCCAGCCTGACCACCTGCACCCGTTCCGTCTCCGCCAGAAGGGAAAGGGCCGCGGCCTCTCCCAGGTCGTACCCGCCTTCCAGCACGAACAGGGTCCCCTCCTCCGTCCAGTCGGGGAGGCCGGAGAGCCCGGCGGCGAAGTGGCCCTCCCCATAGCCCAAGGCGGCGTAGGGCGCGGGGTAGGACCGGGTGGGCACGGGCCCCGAACCCACCAGGTCGCGAAGCTCCAGGGCCAGGCCTCGTCGGTCCGAAAGATAGGTTTCCTCGCGGTCCAGGTCGCGCATACCCCTTATGCTAACCCTGGTGCGGCCTTTTAGTCCCAGGCCGGTGCAGCGTCCCTGGGGGGGAGATGCCCTGGGCTTCGGCCCAGGGGTGGGAGAGGTGTGGCTGGCGGAGGAGCCCCTTCTCCTGAAGATCCTGGACCCAGCGGAATGGCTTTCCGTGCAGGTCCATCCGCCCCATGCCTACGCCCTAGAGAAGGAAGGGAGGCCGGGCAAATATGAGGCCTGGTACGTGCTCGCCCCAGGGGAGGTGGTCTACGGTTTCTCCCGGCGGGTGAGCCTCCAAGAGGTCAGGGATGCGGTGACCAGGGGGAACCTGGACCGAATCCTAAACCGGGTTCCCGTGGTCCCGGGCCAGGTGCTCTACCTGCCCGCCGGGGTGGTTCATGCCTTGGGCCCCGGGGTCCAGGTTTATGAGGTGCAGACGCCCTCGGACCTCACCTACCGGCTTTACGATTACGGCCGCCCCCGGGAGCTTCACCTGGAAAAGGCCCTCGAGGTGGCCATTCTGGAGCCCACCCCGTTACCTCCGGTCCAGCCCGAGCCGGTGGAAGGGGGAGAGCGCCTCCTCAGGACACCCTATTTCCACCTTTATCGCTATCCCTTGTGGGGAGTTCTTCACCTAAAGCCCCAGGCTCCCCTTCTCCTCACCCTCCTGGAAGGAGAGGCCCGGGTGGAGGGCATCCCCTTGGTGCCCCCGGCCACCTTCCTTTTGGAACCGGGAGAAGGGATCCGGGTGGAAGGGGAAGGGTTTTTCCTCGGGGCGAGCCCTAAAGGGTCCTAAGAAGGGCTTCCACCTTAGGGGAGGGTTTTTCCCCAAGCTCTTCCCAAAGCTTCTTCCGGTAATGCTCCAAAAACCTTCGGGCCCGGACCCGTTGCCCCCGGGATAGACAGGATTCCACCAGGGGGATGAGGGCTTCCTCGTCCAGGGGGTCCAGCTCCAAGAGTCGCTCCAGGAAGCGGGGCTCCCCCTTCCTGAGGAAAAGGGCTCGCACCCGATGGAAGACCTCCTCCCGCTTGTGGTCCAGATGGGGGTGGTCCAGGCCCGGGAAGAGGGGTTCCCGGTAAAGCTCCAAGACCCTTTCGGCCTCACCCCGTTCCAAGGCTTCCTCCAGGGCGAAGAGGTCCGCTTCCACCCGCATCAATCCCTCCTCCCCCAGGTAGGTGGGGACCCCCCAGGGTTCCAGGAGTTTGCGCAGGCGGGCAAGCCACACGTAAAGGTTGTTCAAGGCGGCTTCCTCGGAAAGGTCCGGCCAAAGGGCAAAGGCCACCTCCTCCCGGGGAAGGCCGAGGAGCAAGAGGGCGAAGACCTCCTTGGCCTTCCCCCTTAGCTCCACAGGCCCCAAGGGGTTTTGCACCCGGAAGCCTCCCATAACCTGGACCTTCAAGGGAGGTACCTCGGGGAGCCTCGAGGCGATGGCTTCCTTCCAGCCCAGGCGCAGGACCTGCAAAAGGGGATAGGCCCGGGAAAGCTCGGGCCGCTTGCGGGGAAGGCTTTCCAGGGGAAGGAGGCCGGGGAGGATGCCTTCCTTGGCGTCGGTGAGGGCGAGGAGGGCTTCCAAATCCCCCTCTTCTCCCAGGAGGCGGTAGCGGGCGGAGTACCAGAGGAGCCTTTCCTCCCGGCTTTCGGGATAGGGGGGAAGGAGGCTCGGATCCCTGAGCAGGAGGGCCCGGGTGAGGCTTGGGAAAAAGCCGGAAAGCCCCTCGAGGAGCCCTGGATCCCTCTTTAGCTCCGCCAGAAGGGCCCGTCCCCTTTCCACCAGGTAGGGTGTTTCCCACAGCTCCGCCTGGGCCACGTGGCGGGTAAGGGCCTCGGCATCCCCTTCCAGGTGGGCGAGGAGCATCCTGGCCTCCAGGGAGGCCAGGGGATGGCCGGGGGTTCGGGCCGCCCTTTCCAGGTGGGCGCGGGCCTTTTCCCTTTCCCCCAGGAGGAGGTAAAGCCAGCCCAGGTCCCTGAGGTGGCCCGGGATGTTCTGGGGCAGGTGTCCCTCCATGAGCCTTAAGGCTTCCTCCAGGGCCTGGATCCTTTCGCGGATGCTTCCCTGTAGTTCAAAGCGCAGGAGTGACAGGTTGGAAAGAGGGGCGATGCGGTAGGGGCTTTCCGGGGGCAGGTAGCGCAAGGCCTCCTCCAGGAGATGGGCGGCTTCCTCCGGCCTGCCCTCCGCAAAGGGTACCCGGGCCGCGTCGTTGAGGAAGCGCCCGGCCAGCTCCGGGCTTACCTGGGGGAGCAAGCCTAGGCCCTCTTCCAGGTAGACGCGGGCCCGGGAAAGGTCCTTCCCCAAAAGGGTTTCGGAGAAATAGTAGGCCAGGTGTCCTAAAGCAATGAGGGCCAGGGCCGGGTCCTCCTTGGCCCTCGAGGCCGCGAGCTCCTCCAAAAGGGATAGGCCCTCCCTCCTTCCGCACTGGGCCAGGGCCTCCCCCAGGCGCAAGTGGGCTCTGGGGCCTCCTTGACGGAGGAGGTCTTCCCACTCCAGGAGCCTTTCCGCGGGGATGGGGAGGGTAATGGGCTGTTCCAGGAGGTCCAGAAGCGCTTCCTCCAGGCCCACCTCCCAGTAGGCCTCGGCCAAAAGGGCAGGGGGAAGCCTCTTCCCTGCCTGGCGTACCGCCTGCCGCACCTCCTCGAGGAGGCTTCTTTTGGCCATCTCCTTGAGGAGGGGGTGAAGGCTGTAGCCCTCAGGCAGGCGCTTTAGAAGCCCTTTTTGGAAGAGGCTTTCCGTTTCCGGGCGGGCAAGGGCAAAGGGTAGGTGGGGCAGGGCCGCCAGCAGGAGACCTTCTTGGAACTCCTCTGGAGACAGGCTCTCCTCCAATCCCTGGATGAGGGCCGTGGGCTCGGGGGGGCTTCCCGTGAGGGCGGAAAGGAAAAGGGGAAGGGGCCATCCCCCTGTGGCCCGGTGGGCTTCCTCATAGCCCTCCTTGCCAGCGAAGAGGAGCCTGGCTTCCTCCAGGGTAAAGGCCAGGTCCACCGCCTTCAGGTGCACGAGCCTTCCCTCCGCCAAGAGCTTGGGGAGCTCGGGATAGGGGAGGGGTTTTCGGCTGGCCAGGACCAGGAGGCAGGGGAGGGTGCGGAGGAGGGGGGAGAGATCCTCCGTCCCCGCCAGGTCCTCCAGGATGACCAGGGTGGGTTCAGCCCGAAGGGCCTCCACCACCCCTCCCCAGGGCACCTCCTGGGGCAAGACCAGGGCCTTGGCCAGGAGGACCCGGGGTTCGCCCAGAAGGGTGCTGGCCCAGAGGGTGCGAAGGCCCAGTTGGGCGGCCAGCTGCCCGGCCAGGACGCTTTTTCCGTAGCCGGCGGGGGCCTCGAGGTAAACGGCAAAGCCAGGTTCTTCGGGTAGCAGTTCCAGGAGCCTTTTCCGTTCCAGATACACCGGGCTTTGCCACGCCAGGGCCATGCTTGGATTCCATTGTAATCGGGGATCGCCCTTGACCAAAGCCCCCCGTTCCCCCGAGACTGGGGGGCATGGACCGGCCTCACCTGGACCTAGGCCCCTGTGGTCCCTTGCGGGGAAGCGTGCGGGTTCCCGGGGATAAGTCCGTCACCCACCGGGGGCTCATGCTCCTGGCCCTGAGCCAGGGGGAGGGCAGGCTTTTCCATCCCCTGAAGGCTGGGGACACCCTGTCCACCGCCCGGGTCCTGAGGGCCTTGGGGGCGGAGATCCTCGAGGAGGGCCCCCACCTCCGGGTGCGGGGACAGGGGCTACGCTTGAAGGAGCCGGAGGATGTGCTGGACTGCGGCAACGCCGGGACCCTGATGCGCCTGATCCTGGGGATCCTTGCGGGGCAGGAGGGCCTTTTTGCGGTCCTGACGGGAGATGCTTCCTTGCGCCGCCGTCCCATGGGCCGGGTGGCCGAGCCCTTAAGGGCCATGGGGGCTTCCATAGAGGGAAGGGAAGGGGGGAGAAAGGCCCCCTTGGCGGTGCGGGGCAAGGGCTTAAAGGGGATTTCCTACACCCTTCCCGTTCCCAGCGCCCAGGTGAAAAGCGCCCTCCTCCTGGCAGGGCTTTTCGCCGAGGGGGTCACGGAGGTGGTGGAGCCCCTTCCCACCCGGGACCATACGGAAAGGCTCTTCCGCCACTTCGGGCTTCCCTTGGAAAGGGAGGGCCCGCGCATCCGCACCCAAAGGGCCGAGCCCTTTCCTGCCAAGGACCTCACCGTGCCTGGGGATTTCTCCTCCGCCGCCTTTTTCCTGGTGGCCGCCCTCCTCACCCCGGGTTCCGAGGTCACCGTGGAGGGCGTGGGCTTAAACCCCACCCGCACGGGCCTTCTCCAGGTGCTCCGGGAGATGGGGGCGGACCTGGAGTGGCAGGTGCTGGAGGGGGAGGCGGGGGAGCCCGTGGGCTGGATACGGGCCCGGTATAGCCCCCTAAAGGGGGTCTCCGTGGATCCGGGGCTGATCCCCCTCATGGTGGACGAGGTGCCCATCCTGGCCGCCGCTGCTTCCTGGGCAGAAGGGGAGACCCATATTCCAGGCCTTTCCGAGCTCAGGGTGAAGGAGTCCGACCGCATCGCCGCCATTGCCCATAATCTCAGGGCCCTGGGGGTTGGGGTGGAGGAGGGACCGGACTGGCTGAGGATTCAAGGGGGTGGGGTGAGGCCGGGGGAGGTGGAGCCCTTCCACGACCACCGCATCGCCATGGCCTTCGCCGTGGCAGCCTTGCCCGTGGGGGTTAGGGTTTGGGAGCCCCATTGGGCGGAGATCTCCTACCCCGGGTTTTTCCAGGACCTGAAGCGGCTATGCGGGGCATCGTGACCATTGACGGGCCCTCCGCCTCGGGAAAGAGCTCCGTGGCCCAAAAGGTGGCGGAGGCCTTGGGTGTGCCCTACCTGAGTAGCGGCCTCCTCTACCGCGCCGCCGCCTACCTGGCCCAGAGGGTGGGGGTGGACCCAGGGGATGAGGCGGGCATTCTGGCGCTTTTAGAAACTTTCCGGGTGCGTTTGCTCCCCGAGGCCCAGGGCAACCGGGTGGTGGCTGAGAGGGCAGGCGCTCTGGAGGACCTGACCCCAAACCTGCACACCCCCGAGGTGGACCGTGCGGTTTCCCAGGTGGCCCGCCACCCTGGGGTGCGGGCCTGGGTGAACGAAAGGCTTAGGGAGGTGCCCCCGCCCTTCGTGGCCGAGGGGCGGGATATGGGGACGGCGGTCTTTCCCCAGGCGCCCCACAAGTTCTACCTCACGGCCACCCCGGAGGTGCGGGCCAGGCGGCGCACCCTGGAGCGGCCTCAGGATTACGGGGAGGTGCTGAGGGAGCTCATCCGGCGGGACGAGCTGGACCGGGCCCAAAGCGCCCCGGCTCCCGAGGCCGTGGTGATCGATACCAGCGGGATGACCCTCGAGGAGGTGGTGGCCCGGGTGCTCTCCCACATCCAGGACTGACCATGGTTCCCGGAGCCAAGGAAAGGCCGGTACAGGAGTTTCTCAACGTCCTCCTCTTCCGCCCCTTGGCCCACCTGGTGGTCCTCCTCCTGTTCCGTACCCGCCTTAGGCCTCACCACCTGGTTTTCCTCCACACCATCCTGGTCCTCCTCGCCGCCCGGTTGATCCATCTGGGCCAGGATCTACCCGCAGCCCTTCTCCTCCAGCTAAAAACCATTTTGGATAACGCCGATGGCCAGCTGGCGCGCCTGAGGGGGGAGGTTACGGAGCTTGGGCGTTACCTGGACACGGAGCTGGACCTTCTGGGGAACCTCTTCCTCTTCCTGGCCTTGGGGGCGCGTACCGGGGCCTGGGAACTGGCCTTTGTAGCCTTTGGGGTTTTCACCCTGGTCCAGTCCTACGACTTCAATCTGGAAAGGCTGTACCGGGAAGCCCGGGGTCTTCCCCTACCCGCTGGGGAGGGGGATCCTCCCACGTCCCTTCTCGCCTTCCTGCGGGGGGTGTACCGCCTTTTCTTCCTCCCCCAGGATTGGGGTATCAGGGCCTTGGAGGGCTTTTTGCTTGGCCGGTTTCGCCTTGTGCCTGAGCGCTTTTGGGACGAATGGGCCTTGGCGGGGGTGGTGAACCTGGGCCTCACTAGCCAGCTTTTCTTCCTGGGGGTCTTTCTGCTTTACCAAAAGCCTGAGGCCTACCTCACCTTCGTGCTCCTTCAGGGCCTGTATCTTGTCCTTTGGTATCTATGGAGGGTTCTCCGCGCCATCCCATCCCCACGGTAGGGGCCTTGGTGGAGCAAGGGGGCAGGGTGCTTCTGGTGCGCACGGAGAAGTGGCGGGGGTTATGGGGGGTACCCGGGGGTAAGGTGGAGTGGGGGGAGAGCCTCGAGGAGGCCTTAAGGCGGGAGTTCTGGGAAGAGGTGGGGCTCGGCCTTAGGGAGGTGCGCTTCGCCCTGGTGCAGGAGGCCATCTATAGCCCGGAGTTTTACCAGCCCACCCACATGCTCCTCTTCAACTACTTTGCCCTAGGAGAAGGGGAGGTACGGCCGGGCGAGGAGATCCTGGAGTGGGCCTGGTTAAAGCCAGAAGAGGGCTTTGCCCTTCCGCTAAATAGCTTCACCCGGGTTTTGCTGGAAACCTACCTGGCGGCAAGGGGGAAGGGATGAGGGTTGCTTTGGTCACCGGGAGCGCCAAGGGCATTGGCCGGGCCATCCTCCTGGCCCTGGCCAAGGAGGGCTTTCACGTGGCGGTGCACTACCGCACCTCGGAGGGCCTGGCGGAGGCTACCCGCCTCGAGGCGGAGGCCCTGGGGGTCAAGGCCATCAAGGTGCGGGCTGACCTCACCCGGGAGGAGGAGGTCTTAGCCCTGGTGGAGGAAGTGCGCTACCACCTGGGGGGGGTTGGTGTCCTGGTGAACAACGTGGGGGACTACCTCTACAAGCCCATAGAGGAGGTTTCCCTGGAGGAGTGGCGGTGGATCCTGGACTCCAACCTCACCAGCACCTTCCTCCTCACCCAAAAGCTCCTTCCCCTCATGGTGGCCCAGGGGTATGGGCGCATTGTGAACCTGGGCTACGCCGGGGCCCAGAACCTCTTGGCCCGGCCCCACATCACCCCCTACGCCATCGCCAAAACCGGGGTGATTCTCTACACCAAGGCCATCGCCAAGCGCTTCGCCCAGGCGGGGATCACCGCCAACGTGGTGGCCCCGGGGGTGGCGGAAAACTCCGTGTCCAAACCCCTTCAGGAGATCCCCATGGCCCGCCTGGCCCTGCTTGAGGAGATCGCCCGGGCGGTGCTCTTCTTCGTGCGGGAGCCCTACGTGACCGGGCAGGTCCTGGAGGTGGCCGGGGGGTGGAACCTCTAAGGCCACCCTGGGTGTAGGCCCGGGGTTGATCTTTGGACCATGCATGAAAGGGGACACCCGAATGCCCATTGGGTTCCTGGGGATTATGCACCGAAACCTAACCCTTTAGCTTCCCCCAGAGCGGGTGCGCCTATACCCTCCCGGGAGGAGGTGCATGGGAGAGCCCCTTGAGTTTATGGGCACCAACGTCCTGCGCCCGGGGACGTATGGGGGGTAAGGGCGGAAAATCCTATCGCATGATAGCTTAGGGGCTATGGACGGGAACGCTCCCGACCCCAAGTACTGGGAAAAGATGCGCCTAGTGGCCGAGGTCTTAAAGGCGGTGGAAGGCCCCATCTACATCGCCACCCATGTGGACCCCGATGGGGACGCCATCGGCAGCTCCTTGGGACTATACCGGGCCTTAAAGGCCCTGGGGAAGGAGGCCCACTGGGTGGCCGAGCCCCCTAGGTTCCTGCGCTTTTTGCCCAAGGAGGAGGAGTACTCGGACCCCGTGGAAAAGCTTCCCGTGGGGGCCACCCTGGTGGCCCTGGATAGCGCCGAGCCCAGCCGGGTGGTGGGGGCGCCGGTGGAGGGGTTTGTGATCAACATCGACCATCACGGGACCAATCCCCGCTTTGGCCACATTGCGGTGGTGGATCCCTCTAAGGCGGCCACCGCCCAGATGGTGAAGGACCTCATAGATCTCCTGGGGGTGGAGTGGACGGCGGAGATTGCCACCCCCGTGCTCACCGGGATCCTCACCGACACCGGTAACTTCCGCTTCGCCAACACCACCCCCGAGGTCCTGCGGGTGGCGGCGGAGTTGGTGGGGTACGGGGTGAAGCTGGCCGAGCTTACGGATAGGCTTCAGTTCCGCCCCCCCTCCTACTTCCGCCTCATGGGGCAGGTGCTTTCCACCGTGGCCTTCCACTTCGGGGGGCTTCTCGTCACCGCCCACCTTCCCGAGGATGCCAAGCGGGACGAGGAGGACTCCGACGACTTCGTGGGCCTCATCCGTTACGTGGAGGGGAGTGTGGTCTCCGTCTTCCTGCGCAAACGGGAGGAGGGGGTTAAGGTGTCCATCCGTTCCCGGGGTGGGGTTTCCGCCCAGAACATCGCCGTGAGGCTCGGGGGTGGGGGGCATGTGCCCGCGGCTGGGGCTACCTTGAAGGGCGTTGACCTGGACCGGGCCTACGAGCAGGTCCTCGAGGCGGTGGCGGAGGAGCTTCGGCGGGCGGGCTACCTCTAAGGCCTAGGCGGGCGCCAAAGGAAGGCGGGGCCTCCCAGGCCCTCTGGGGTTACCTCCTCTCCAAGGCTCCCGGTAGACCTCCAGGGGGCTGGTTTCCCCGTCCACCAGCCAGCTTTCCGGTATGCCCCCTTGGGCGTAAAGGGCCAACCTCCTTCCCTCCGAGTCCCTGGTGGTATACGCCACCTCCTGCCCTCGGGCTCGGGGAAGGACTGGACGCAGAAGTCCTCGCGGGGCTTTGGGAGGGCGATGTCCGGTTGGGGAACCGGGTAGGGGTTGAGGAGGATGGGGTTCTGCACCGAGACGATGGCCCGGTCCCCGTAGAGCCTTTCCCAGGCCTTGGCCAGGTAGGATACCCGCCCCCCATGTCCGCTGCCGATGGGGGCCATCTCGTGAGCCTCCCCGTCTAGGAGTTCAAGCCGCACCCCTTCCGGCGCCTCCCTCAGGAGGGCTTCAAACTCCGCCTAGCGGATGCGGTGGCGGGTCATGTTCTCCCAGTTTACCGGGGCCTAGGCCCCGTACTTGAGAAGCCTTCCCGCATGGGCGAGGAGGAGGGGCATGAGCTCCACTCCCCTCAGCTGCCCTAGGCTTCCCTTTTGGGCCTCGGACTCGGTAAAGCGTCGGGCGGCGTCCTGGCGCAGGTGAGGGGCCTTGAGGAGGAGGGGCACGGGGTGCCAGGAGTGGGCCTTGAGGAGGGCGGGGGTGGAGTGGTCCCCGGTGAGGGCCAGGACGTCGGGCTTTAGGGCAAGGATTTCCGGAAGAAGGGCGTCAAAGCGCTCGATCTCCGCCACCTTACCCCAGAAGTCCCCGTCCTCGCCCTTGGCGTCGGTCTTCTTGAAGTGGAGGTAGAAGAAGTCGTACTGCTCCCAGTTTTCCCTCAGGGCCTTAAGCTTTCCCTCGTGGGCGTCCCCTTCCCCCTCCACGGGCAGGACCACCATGCCCACCAGGCTGGCCAGCCCCTTGTACATGGGGTAGCTGGCGATGGCCGCGGCCCTTACCCCGTAGACCTCCGCCATGCTGGGGAAGGAGGGCCGCCTCGAGGCCCCACGAAAAAGGGCTCCGTTGATCTTGGGTTCCCCCTTGAGCACCTCCTGGATGCGCTCCGAAAGGAGGTTTACGATCCGGGCGGTTTTCCTGGAGGCCTCGTCCAAGGCCTCGGCCCTTAAGGGAGGAAGCCCTACCTTCTGGGGGTCGGTGTCCGTGACCCCATCCCCCAATCCCTCCCCCCGGAGGACCACCAGAAAGCGGTGTTCGCTTTCCGTGTGGAAGTAGACCTCCACGTCCTCAATGCGGGGGATGGCCTCCTGCAGGCGGGCCACCGCCCGCTGGTTCTCCTGGGTGCTGGGACGGCCCGCCCGGCGGTCCAGGACCCTGCCCCCTGGCCCAAAGGTGGCGAAGTTCCCCCTCAGGGCCACATCCCCATCCCGGAAATCCACCCCGAGGCCCAGGGCGCTTAAGGCTCCCCGGCCCACCTGGTAGCGGAAGGGATCGTAGCCGAAAAGGGCCAGATGCCCGGGGCCGGAGCCCGGGGTAAGGCCGGGATAAACGGGGGTGAGAAGGCCTAGGGCGCTTTCCTCCGCCAAGCGGTCTAGGTTCGGGGTCTTGGCGGCCTCCAGCTCCGTGGCCCCCCCAGGTTCCAGGGGGAGCCCCCCCACTCCGTCCAGGACCACCAGGAGGATTTTGGCCTCGCTTTTTTGCTGTAGCTCTTTGAGCAAGGGGAAGAGGTCCATGCCGCCATTTTATGGGCAAAAGACCCCTGGCTTGCCCGGGGGCCAGGGGTCTTTGCAGGGCTATTGGGTTGCCCGGTCGGCGTCCACCAACCCGTGGCCAAAGAGTTGCCGGCTCCCTATGTCCTCGGCGGTGGCCTTCAGGTGGGCCCGCACCTGGCCAGGGGTCCAGTCCTTGTGGAGGGCCTTCACCAAACCGGCCACCGCGGCCACATGGGGGCTGGCCATGGAGGTACCGGCATACCAGGCGTAGCCGGGAAGGTTTTCATTGACGATGACGGAGGAAAGGATCAGGTGGTAGCGCCACCCGGGGGGGCGCTGGTTGCTGGGCCAGAAGCACCAGCTTCGGCCATTCTCGTCCAGACCGCAGTCACCCCCAGGCGCGGAAAGGTCCACGGCGGCCCCGTAATTGGAGTAGAAGGCCAGTATGTCCTGGCCGGGCACGGCATTTAGGGTTTCGTTGGTGGGGTAAGGGTACTGCCAAAGGGGAGTGGCGGTGCCCGTGGCGGAAACGGAGATCACCGTGGGCAGGTCGGAGGGGATGTGGACGATGTAGCCGTTGGCGTTTTGAGCGCTATTCCCCGCTGAGGCCACGATCACCGTGCCCATGCGGTTGGCGTACTTCATCACCCGGTCCCAGGCCACCATGGCAGCCACATCGTCCTTGTTGCGGGTGTCCAGGGTACCGCCCAGGCTCATGTTGATGACGTCGTAGCCCTTCTGGGCGGCGTCGATGATGGCCGCAAAGATGGGGCCGTCAAAGGCACCCACGTCGTCGTACTCCTCGTCGCCCTCGGTGAAGTGAATGCGGTCAAACACCTTGTAGGCGGCGATCCTCAGCCCCGGGGCCACCCCCACCACCCGGCCGCCGCCGAAGGCGGCAGCCACGGTTCCGGACACATGGGTGCCGTGGGCTTCGTAGAGGACCGAGGGGGCTGGGGTACAAAGGTTGTTGGGGTCAAAGTGGTCAAAGTCAATCCAGAGGGTGTACTTGGGGTAGCTGGGGGTGTTGTTGGGGCCCGCGGTTTCGTAGCAGTAGTTGGTGGCCACGAAGTCCACGATCTGGCCCACTAGGTCGGGGTGGTTGTCCATAACCCCGGTATCCAGCACCGCCACCGTGGCCCGGGCCTGGACCTCGAGGGGCACCCTCTGCCACACCACAGGAGCGCCGATCCGCCTGATGTCCCACTGGTACTTGTAGAGGTTGTCGGCGGCCGTGGGGGCCCCATAGGTTTCCTCTTGGAAAAGGATGCGTTCCGTCTTGGGCAGGGAGTAGTACCGCTCGGGGCCCACTGCCAGCACCTGGGGGTTCCTGGCCAGCCGGCTTACGGCTGCCCGGTCGGCCACCACCGTGAGGGCACCGATGGGCTCCAGGGTCTTAAGCACCCGGGCCCCGGCGGCTTGGGCCAAGGCCTGGGCGTTAGGGGGAAGGGTTTCTGACCGGAAGACCACCAGGTAGCGCTCCTGGGGCGAGGCGCCTTGCACGGAAAGGCTGGTGGTCCCGCTTGGAGCTTGCTGCTGGCAGGCGAATAGTCCTAGGGCCAAACTGGCTAAAAGCGCATACCCAACCCTACGCATACGCACCTCCTACTGATGCTCCCGTAGTCTATTCCTCCAGGTTGCCTTTGGCAAGTAAGATGGGCGGGTATGGCGAAGGAGAAGGGCCTAACCCCGCAAAGCCAAGATTTCAGCGAATGGTACCTCGAGGTCATCCAGAAGGCGGAGCTTGCCGATTACGGACCGGTCCGGGGCACCATCGTGGTGCGCCCCTACGGCTACGCCCTGTGGGAGAACATCCAGGGGGTTTTGGACCGCATGTTCAAGGAGACCGGCCACCAAAACGCCTACTTCCCCCTCTTCATCCCCATGAGTTTCCTGCAAAAGGAGGCGGAGCACGTGGAGGGGTTTTCTCCCGAGCTGGCCGTGGTCACCCATGCCGGGGGTGAGGAGCTGGAGGAGCCTTTGGCGGTGCGCCCCACCTCGGAAACCGTGATCGGGTACATGTGGTCCAAGTGGATCAAAAGCTATAGGGATCTGCCCCAGCTTCTCAACCAGTGGGGCAACGTGGTGCGCTGGGAGCTTCGTACCCGGCCCTTCCTACGCACCAGCGAGTTTTTGTGGCAGGAGGGGCACACCGCCCACGCCACCCGGGAGGAAGCCGAGGAAGAGGTGCGCAGGATGCTTTCCCTCTACGCTAAGCTGGCCCGGGAGTATGCGGCCATTCCCGTGGTGGAGGGCATGAAGACGGAAAAGGAGAAGTTTGCCGGGGCCGTCTACACCACCACCATCGAGGCCCTGATGCGGGACGGCAAGGCCCTGCAGTCGGGTACCAGCCACTACCTGGGGGAGAACTTTGCCCGGGCCTTTGACATCAAGTTCCAGGATAAAGACCTCCAGGTGAAGTACGTGCACACCACCAGCTGGGGGCTTTCCTGGCGCTTCATCGGGGCCATCATCATGACCCACGGGGATGACCAGGGGCTCATCCTGCCCCCCCGCCTGGCTCCCATCCAGGTGGTGATCGTGCCCATCTACCGGGAGGAAAGCCGGGAGAGGGTGCTGGAGGCGGCCTTTGACCTGAAGGGGCGCCTTCTTCAGGCGGGGCTTCGCGCGCACCTGGACGACCGGGACCAGTACACCCCCGGGTACAAGTTCCACGAGTGGGAGCTTAAGGGGGTCCCCTTCCGCATCGAGCTTGGGCCCAAGGACCTCGAGGCGGGAGAGGCGGTGTTGGCCAGCCGCCTGGGGGGAAAGGAACGCCTCCCTTTGGAGGGCCTCCCCGCCGTGCTACCCGAGAAGCTGGATGCCTTCCACCAGGCCCTTTACCAACGGGCTTTGGATTTCCGGGAGGCCCACACCCGCAAGGTGGATACCTACGAGGAGTTCAAGGAGGCGGTGCAAAGGGGCTTTGCCCTGGCCTTCCACTGTGGGGACCGGGCCTGCGAGAAGGCCATCCAGGAGGAAACCGCCGCCACCACCCGTTGCGTGCCCTTTGAGGCGGAGGCAGAGGAAGGGGTGTGCGTGCGCTGTGGGCGGAAGAGCGCCTACGGCAAGCGGGTGTTCTTTGCCAAAGCCTATTAGCGCCCATGAGGGTCCTGGGGCGGAGGGTTTACTGGCGCTGGTTCGGGGAGGTTTTCCTCGAGGGGGGGTTGAGGCTTCGCATGACCGGGGACGCGGCCAAATGGCTACGCCCCGGGGACCCGGTAAAGCTGGCCACGGAGTTCCGTGGATCCCTTCTGGATTTTGACGAGTACGCCCTTAAGGGGGCTTTCCCCGTGTGGCCCTTGTTTTCTAGGACATTGGACCATGTGAGGGAAAGCCCCTTAGGGGGTGAGGTCTACCGCTACCGCCTACGGGCGCGGGAGGCCATGTACGAAACCGATTTCGAGGCCATCGCCGAGTTGGAGCAGGGACACGCGACCTCTAGACTATACGGCCCTTTTCTGTTAGCATAAGGCACGAGGAGGGAACGGTGAAAAAAACCAAATCCCTGCCACCCCAGGTGAAGTTCCAGATAGCCCTGGAGGTTCTTAAGGGCGAGAAGAGTGCCGACAAGATAGCCTAACGGCTGGCGGAGATTGCTCGGGGCCCAAGATAGCCTGGCGGCTGACATGGCCTCCACCCCAACACCGTTTACAAATACCGCGGTCACGGGCGAAGCCCGTACCTTGCTGAGCTGTTGAGCAAGGGGGCATCTCTCTTCTCCGACGACACCCAGGAGAAGGAGTACGAGATGCTTTGCCCGGAGGGCAAACAGATGGGGGAGGATCCGGGAACTGGGTCAGCCCGTCAGGGCTATCTTGGGGTTGTCCTTCTGGCCGGGGACCGGGCTGACCTGAGGGCCTTCCTTCTCCGGGAGCGAACGCAAGAGCCCTTTGAACTCTAGAACCTACGCTTCGCGTGACGTACACCGACTTCACCCTCCTTCCCTACCGGGGGGGTAGGGTCAGGTTCTTGCCCATCCTGGGTCAGGCGCAGGCTACCTTGCCCACGCCACGAGGGTGGTTCTGGCCTGGGGGGTATATCCCTCCCCTACGGCGGCGGTGGACCGGGCGGCCCTGGAGGTGTGGGAGCGGGCCAAGGCCTACATCCAGGAGAGGAGGGGAGGCCTGCCGCGGGCCATTGTGCACCACGACCAGGGGGGAGCTTTCTTGAGCCACGAATGGGTGGGGCAGCTTTTGCTGGGGGATGGGCAGCGGGGGAACCCGGTGATGGAGTCGTTTTTCTCGCGGGGCAAGGTACGGGCTTTGCCCGTGACCAAGTGGGAGAACAGGGACCTGTTTTTGGCGGTTCCTTTGGGGTGCAGGGGCCCCAAAGCGGCCAAGGACCTGACGGAGCTGAGGGAGGTGATAAGTGCCCTCCCACTAAAAAACCACCTCTACTCCCCCTAACGCCCGCAAGGCCAAC